>CAZFKD010000830.1:920-1500 GCA_964519695.1 uncultured Spirochaetaceae bacterium | reverse complement strand
CTTCGGCGACGGCGCGGGGGCGGTCGTGCTCGAAGCGGTCGACGCTGCGGAGGGGACCGGTGTCCTCTCGGTCCGGCTGCATGCCGAGGGCAAGCATGCGCGTCGGCTCTGGCTCGAGGCGCCGAGCAGCGCGGCGCCGCAGCGCGTCTGCCAGGCGATGATCGACGACCGGCGCATCTATCCCTCGATGGACGGCCGCTTCGTCTTCAAGCACGCCGTGACCCGCATGCCCGAGGTCCTGCTGGAGACCCTCGACGCCGCGAGTGTGAAGCTCGACCAGGTCGACCTCTTCCTGTTCCACCAGGCGAACCTGCGCATCAACGAGGCCGTCGCCCAGAAGCTCGAGATCCCCGCGGTGAAGCTGATGAACAACATCCAGCGCCTCGGCAACTGCTCGGCGGGCGCGCTGCCGATCCTGCTCGCCGAGGCCGCCCGCGAAGGCCGCGTCCAGCCGGGCCAGCTGGTCTCGCTGACCGCCTTCGGCTCGGGCTTTACCTGGGGCTCGGCGCTGCTGCGCTGGGGCTGATCGGCGCAGGGGGCGGGGCGGCCCGGGCCCGGTCGGATCGGGGGCTCTCGGCGG
>CAZFKD010000830.1:0-910 GCA_964519695.1 uncultured Spirochaetaceae bacterium | reverse complement strand
GTGCTTGCCGTATGCGTGGATGGCGACGATTCGCTGCCCATCGACGAGGGCTGCCTCCTCGTCGAATCGTCCCTGCGGCGAGCTCGCGTGCACGACCCGGCCTGACGCATCGCATCAGTGTTGCCGGCTCCCGATTGACTTCATGACGCGGCGCGTCTAGGATGCCAGAGGTCGCGCCCATCCCATCAGGCGCCCATCCCATCAGAAGGAGCCCCGAGCATGAGCATTCGCAACGCCAAGACAACCGACTGGACCTGGGAAGACTTCCGCCCCGAATGGGCGAACGAGGGCATCGAGCGGATCAACGCCGAGCTCGAGAAGTGGACCGACGAGCTCCAGTCGCGCAGCGACAAGCTCCGCAAGCAGAGCCAGAAACGGATCGAGAAGGGCATCGCCCAGATCCAGACCGAGCTGAAGAAGCTGCCCGGCGTCCAGCGCGCCCAGGCCCTTCGCGAGGATCTCGAAGCCCGCGTCCAGACGAACCTCGATGCCGGCATCGACCGCGTCTATACGCGCCTGAACCTCGCTCGCCTCGAAGAGGTCAAGAAGCTCGAGAAGAAGATCGCAGCCCTGAACAAGAAGCTGCGCGCTCTCGAAGAGACCCCGGCGGCCTGAACGGCCGACCGCTCCGGCGGTCCCCGACGATCGACCCGGATCGACCCGAGGCGGCGGCGACATGTCCGCGTCCGACCGCCGCTCCCGGGTCGTATCGGTCTCGCCGGCCGAGCGGCCGAGTGGCCGAGTGACCGAAAGGCCTAGAGCGCGAGCGGCGTCAGCTTCAGGCTCGACTCGCGCACGGCCTTGCGGTCCGCCTCCGGGAGCGGGATCAGACCGCGATCCGAGAGATAGCCGTCCTCGCCCGAGGCCGTCTCGCTCGTCAGCTCGGCGATGAACTCGCGCAGGCCCGGGA
>CAZFKD010000829.1:0-1500 GCA_964519695.1 uncultured Spirochaetaceae bacterium | reverse complement strand
CAGGCGTACGTGAAGGGCCGAGTTGAGGCGGCGAAGCCGGATTGGATTCCGGCGCCGGCTCACGATCACGCCGCGGCGCTGCTCGCGCCGGGCGGTCTCTTCGTCAGCAATACGCTCGACGAGCATCGGCGGGTCGCTGCGGCGATGCGCGGGCGGTTCGCGAGCGTCGCCGAGATCCAGGTCGTCGACTACGACAATCGGGTTCTCGTCGGCGGCGGCGCCGCGCTCACGGGCGCTGTGCTCCGCCGCGCCGTCGCCGACTCGCCGATCCTGTGCGAGAGCCTTTCGATCCTCTCGTTCCGGACGCGGGGGAAGCCGGCGACTGCGGCCTGAGGGCGGGGCGCGCGCGGGTAGCGGGCAGACAGCGGGCGGACGGCGGGCGGACGGCGGAGCGCGGCGCGGCCGTGTGTCGGATTCAGGATGCGCTGCGCTCCTCATCGAGAAAATGCAGCACGACCTGGTTGAAGCGTTCGGGGCGCTCGGCCATGACGGCATGACCGCCGTAGGCGAGGGCGAGGTCCCGGGCGTTCGGCATCGCCTCCGCGATCTGGCGACTGAACTTCGACGGGGTCAGCAGGTCGTTGCGTCCGCAGACCGCGAGCGTCGGATGCGGCAGGCGCGCGAGCCGGTCGAGGGCGTCGTGGCCCGCGCAGGCGTCGCATTGACGCGCGAAGGCCTCGCCCGTCAGCGGGGTCTGGCCGTCGTCGAGATGGGCGATCGCCGTCTCGAGCAGATCCGTCGCGTCGAGGGATTCGTCGGACAAGGTCCAGATCAGCCGATGGCGGATCATCGCCTGCGCCGGCGTATTCGCACGGGCGAGGGCGGCCCACTCCGCGAGCAGCATGCGCCGCTTGGCATCCGCGCGCGCCCAGGTCCCGATCAGGACGAGCTTGCGGAAGCGTTCGGGGGCGGCGAGCGCCGCCTCCTGGACCGCCATGCCGCCGAGGAAATAGCCGGCGGCATCGACCTGCTCGAGCCCGAGCACGTCGAGCAGCTCGACGAGGTCGCGACCGAGGGCGGCCGTCGTCTGGGGCTCGCCGGGATCCTCGCTCTGGCCGACGCCGCGATGGTCGTAGATCAGCACGGCCCGGTCTTCGCAGAAGGCCGGGACCTGGAACGGGAGCCAGCCGGCGCAGCGACCGCCGAGGCCCATCACGAGCACGATCGGCGGCCGCGCCTGCGCCTCGTCCGCGGCCTGCGAACGGGCGGGATGGAGCGCGTAGGAGAGGGCGTGTCGGGAGAGCTTCGCGAGCGGCATGCGGCCAGTGTATCGGCTCGTCGCGGCTCGCCTTCCTCCGTTGGGCGGAGCCCGGCGCCGGGGCGCGCTGCTTGCGGGAATCGAACGAGCGTTTAATTTCCCGGCCGATGCCCCCCCAGCGCTCGAAACGTCCCCCGGCTGCGACTCGCGGCCGCGCCCGGATCCCCCGGCGCCCCGGTCGCCCCCGGCTCCAGGAGATGGACGAGGCACGCGTCCGCGAGCGGCTGCTCGAGGCCGCGACC
>CAZFKD010000828.1:0-1500 GCA_964519695.1 uncultured Spirochaetaceae bacterium | reverse complement strand
GCCGCTCCACAGCTTCTGGTCGGGCTGGCGCTTCTCCTCGAGCTCGCGGATGCGGGCGAAGCCGACCTCGACCTCGAGGTATTGGCGGATCGAGTGCTGGAGCAGGCCCTGCGTCTCGGTGAAATCGGGATTCATGCTTCGGTTCCTCCGCCTAGCGCGTCATGCCGAGATGGCGGGTCGCGATGATGCTGCGCTGCAGCTCGTTCGTGCCGCCGCCGAAACGCAGGATCGGCGACGAGAGGTAGTTGCCCTGGACATGGGCCTGATCGACCGAGCGCGGATCCTCGCGCTCGAGCACGCCGGCGCGGCCCAGCACGTCGACGAGCAGGGTCGACATGCGGTAGCGCAGCTCGCTGCCCGAGATCTTCGCCATCGAGGCCTCGCCGGGCTTGATCTGACCGGTCGCGATCGTCACCGCGTTGCGGATCGCGAGCGCACGATGCCGCGCGAGCTCGACCCGCAGCTCGGCCAGCTGCCGGCGCAGCACCGGATCCTGCAGCTTCTCGGGGCGCGTCTTCTTCAGATGGTTCACGACCACGTCGTAGTTGCGCGCGAGATTGCTGGTCGGCGAGAGGCCGACGCGCTCGTGGTTCAGCGCGTGCATGATCGTCGTCCAGCCGCCGTGGAGCGGCGGCACGACGTCTTCATCCGGCACGAACACGTCGTCGTAGAAGGTCTCGTAGGTGCTCATGCCGCTCATCGTCTTGAGCGGGCGGATCGTCACGCCGGGGGCATGCGTCTTCACGATCAGGACCGAGATGCCCTTGTGCTTCTTGGAGTCCGGATCCGTGCGGGCGGCGAGCCAGATATGCGTCGAATGGGCCGCGAGCGACGTCCAGATCTTCTGCCCGTTGACCTTCCAGCCGCCCTCGACCTTCTCGGCCTTCGTCCGCAGCGCGGCGAGATCCGTGCCGGCGTTCGGCTCGGAGTAGCCGATCGCGAAGGTCAGCTCGCCGTTCCAGATGCCGGGCAGATAGGTCTTCTTCTGATGCTCGTTGCCGTACTGCGCGATCGACGGCGCCACCGACGTGAAGGTCAGGTTGCCGTAGGGCATGCGCCAGTATTCCATCGTCTCGACGAGGATGAACTGATAGAGCGGATCGCGCCCCTCGCCGCCCATCAGGGCGGGCCAGCACATGCGCATCCAGCCCTTCTCCTGCAGCGCCTTGTAGTAGGTGCGCGTCAGCGGCCCGGTCGCACCCTCGCGCTCGCGCATCTCGGCGGCCAGCTCGGGCGTTCGCCACTCATGGATGAAGGCTTCCACCTCGTCGCGAAAGGCGAGGTATTCGTCGGGCCAGCGAAAATCCATCTTCGGGTTCCTTCTGGAGGCAGACCGGGTCGCGGCGACCCGGTCGATGAGAGTCCGAGCAGAAAGCCAGCCACACTCCGGCCGATGCGAAGCGTCTCGCCCTTCCGCATGACAGTGAACCGACCCGATCCCCACGGAGCGATCGGAGGGTCGGGGCTCCGATGGTCGGGCTCCGATGGTCGGGGTGGTGG
>CAZFKD010000827.1:0-1510 GCA_964519695.1 uncultured Spirochaetaceae bacterium | reverse complement strand
ATCGAATCGGGATGACGGACGCAGTCAAGCGTTGACGGCGACCACCGCTCGATGCATCGAGGCGATGCGGGAGCATCGGATGAACGGGAGCAGACCGCGCGTCACCTTCGGCGTCCCCGTCCGGAACGGCGAGGCGACGGTCGGTCGCTGTCTCGACTCGATCCTGCGCCAGGACTTCCACGACTTCGAGGTCGTCGTCTCCGACAACGCCTCGACCGACTCGACCTGCGCCCGCGTCGAGGCCATCGCCGCCCGGGATCCACGCGTGCGACTCGTGCGCCAGCGGACGAACGTCGGGCTGATCGAGAACTTCAACAGCCTGGCCCGGGAGGCCCGCGGCGAGCTGTTCCGCTGGGTGGGCGCCGACGACTGGCTCGAGCCCGACTACGCCTCCGCCTGCGTTGCGGCCCTCGATGCCCATCCCGAGGCGATCGTGGCGACGAGCGGATTCGACCTCGTCGATCCCGACGGCGGCGCGATCGCCCGGGACCACACCGGAGAGTTCCTCGAATCGGCGAGCCCGCGTCGGCGTCTGGCCCGCCTGCTCTGGTTCTTCCATGCCGGTCTCGGGCTCTACGAGACCAACTACTGCCTGATCCGGCACGAGAGCCTGATCGCCTCGGGCCTGTTGCCGATCCATCGCAAATGCGACTGGCTCTTCTCCGTGCGCCTCTGCCTGCAGGGCCCCTTCGTCCACGTGCCGAAGCGCCTCTTCCATCGCAGCTGGAAGAACCCCGACCAGGCCGCCCTCGCCGGCCTGGGGAGCCGGCTCCACCCGATCGCCAGCTCCTCGCTCGAGCCTTCGGTCTGGCTGCTCTACCGCGGGCTGGTCGACGTGGTGGCCCGGTCGCAGCTCGGAATCGCCGACCAGCTCGCCTGCCAGGCCATGGTGCTCCGGTTCTGCCTGGCCGATGGGGGCCTGCGCGTCGTGCGGGCGGTGCGCCAGTTCCGGCGCTCGCTCGGATTCACGCGGAGTCGCTTCCACGGTTCGTCCGGGAACTCATGATCCGACTGATCGAAATGCTATACGAGCGGCTCTCGGAGACCGATGGACGTCTCGCCGCTTCGGTGCCGAGAGGAGAGCGAGAGCATCATGCCCGACCAGAACGCGATCATGGCTGCGACCAAGAGCTTCATCCTGTCCGAATTCCTCGAGGGCGAGGATCCGGACGAGCTGACCGAAGACGTCGAGCTGATCAGCTCGGGCATCCTCGATTCGCTCGCGACGCTCAAGCTCGTGACCCATCTCGAGAACACCTACGACATCAAGATCGAGGCCCACGAGGCGGACGAGGACAACCTGAATACGCTCGTCGACATCGCCAAGCTCGTCGCTTCGAAGCTCTGAAGAGCCGTCCGTGAAGCCGCTCCACCTCTTCCTGGAAGAGTCGGCCGCGCGCCGCGGCGCCCACGTCGCGATCGTGGCGCCCTCGGGCCGGTCCCTCGGCTACGCCGAGCTGGACCGGCTGGCCGGCCGCGTGCGCGACCGGCTGCTCGCGCTCGGCGTCGG
>CAZFKD010000826.1:0-1519 GCA_964519695.1 uncultured Spirochaetaceae bacterium | reverse complement strand
GGGTCCCCGAGCGCGTCGAGAGCAGCGGCGAAGCCGGCGGCATCCTCGGCATTGGCGACGACGAGGCCGCCCTCGCCCAGCAGCTCCGCGGCGCCGGCCGCACGACTGGTGACGACCGGCAGCGCCGCCGCCGCCGCCTCGAGGCACACGGCGCCGAAGGCGTCGTAGCGGGTCGGGAGCAGCAGCGCGTCGGCGGCAGCGTAGAGGCGTTCGACATCGCTCCGGGGGCCGAGGAAGCGCACGCGCTCGCCGACACCGAGCGCCGCCGCCCGCGCCTGCCAGGCGGCGGGCGCATCGTTCCCGGCGACCCAGAGCACGGCATCCCGCGCGGAACCGAGCGCGAGCGCCCGCAGCGCGGTGTCGAGGCCCTTGCGGCGCCAGCCGGAACCCACCAGCAGCCAGACGGGCGCTGCGCCCGCGCCGAGCTCTTCGCGGACGCGCGGCGCCACGGAGGGGCGAAGCGCCGGATCGAAGCGCTCGAGATCGACACCGTACGGGATCACGACGAGTCGCTCGCGCGCCACGCCATGCCGCGCGGCGATCTCGTCGGCGACGAAGCGCGATGGGCACAACACCGTCTGGGACGAATCGGCGAAGACCCGCGCCTCGATCGCGAGCAGGATCGCATGGCGCGGCGAGAGCCGGCGCGCGCTGGCCGCGAGCCCGGAGTACTGTCGCTCCATGTACGCCGCATGACTGCCGCCGTCTGCGGAATACACGTCCTGGTGTCGAGTCCGGGAGAACGAGTGTACGACGTCGAAGGCGCCCCGCGGCGCCGCACGGCCCGCCGCGCGCGAGAACGACACGACGCGAGCCGGCTGCCAGAGCTTCCAGAGGTCCGACGCGCAGACCGGATGGACGCGGACGCCGGGCGCCGCGACGCTGCGTCGCGCGACGACGTGCACTTCGTCGCCGGCCGCGACGAGACCGTGCGCGAGCTGCCAGGCGGCGCCCTCGACACCACCCTGCGGTTCGAAGCGTTCGATCACGAGGGCGATGCGCACGCGCGCGCGGGCCGCAGCTCAGGGGCGGCGGCGGCGCGCCAGGACTGCCGCGCCGAGGGCCGCGGCGGCGAAGCCGCCAATGCTCGCGGCGGAGGCCGAGGCCGGCGGATCGCAACCGGTCGGCGGACACCAGCGACCCTGCCAGCGGCGAGCCTCTTCGATCGCTCGCTCCTCGACGGCGCGGGCGTCGGCCGCCGCGGTCGTCGTGGCCGCCGCCGGGAGGGCGACGAAACAACCTCCCCACAGCAGCAGGGCGATCCCAGAACGGCGAATCCGGCTCGGCATCTCGGCAGGGTATCGGAGGCCGGCCACCCCGCCAAAGGAGCACGGCGCGCGGAGAGGGGTGCGGGCCGGCTTGACGGCCGGTCTCGCACCCGTACAATGCCACGGCCCCGGGCGCCGATTTCCGAAGGGAGAACGCAGGTTTGCCGGCACCGACCGCCGCTCTTCCGCCGACTGTCGAGACGTCCCGAGCCGTGGCCCCGACGAGGCCGAGCCAGTCGGGGACAGCGCCG
>CAZFKD010000825.1:0-1520 GCA_964519695.1 uncultured Spirochaetaceae bacterium | reverse complement strand
CGTCGCGTGTGCCACATCGCCGTCGAAACCAAGCTGTTCGGCGACGACGGTCGCCCACAGCGTCAAGACCGGCGCACGGTTGATGGTGATGGACTTGGCCATCGATTCTCACCCTGTCTGGCACAGCGCGAGTGTTCGCTGCCCTGCGCGATAGGCCTAATCTCCAGCAAGCCCAGTCTGGAACGCAGCAAAGTCGGCCAGGTCGATATCGTCGTCCAGATCCGCGTCATCCTCCCCAAGCAGCTCGGCATAGCCGAGGATCGTCGTCATGGGCGTACCGACGTCGTGGGCGATGCCGGCCGTGATCGTCGAGAGGGCGGCGAGCTGCTCGGCCTGGCGGGCGCGCTCCTCGGCTTGTCGCAGACGCTCGAGGTCGCGGATGATGCCGGTGAACATCCGCTTTCCGGCGAGTGATCCCTCGGCGACGGCGAGGTAGTGGGGGAATACGCTGCCGTCCTTGCGGCGGCCGCGGACCTCGCGGCCGATCCCGATGATGCGCCGCTCGCCGGTCTCGAGATAGCGGCGGACGTAGTCGTCGTGTTCGTCGCGATAGGGCTGGGGCATCAGGATCGTGACGTTCCGGCCGAGCAGCTCGCTCGCCGCATAACCGAAGATCCGCTCTGCTGCGGGATTGAGCTCGAGGATCGTGCCCTGCGCGTCGATCGCGATGATGCCGTCGACCGCCGCATCGACGATGGC
Source organism: uncultured Spirochaetaceae bacterium (assembly GCA_964519695.1). Taxonomy (GTDB): domain Bacteria; phylum Myxococcota_A; class UBA9160; order UBA9160; family UBA4427; genus UBA4427. The sequence continues at coordinate 821 of CAZFKD010000825.1, read as the reverse complement.
GCGCAGCCGGTCGCGCTCCTCGCGGATCCGCTGTTCGTCGTCGGATTCGGGCCGTGCCCGGGGCTTCCCGTCGCCCATCGATTTCCCTGCCCCGCGTCCGGCCATGCCCCCCCCGACTGCGCAGACCAATAGCGCGCTCCCCGGCCGGGCCGGCGGTCCTCCAGCGAAGCGCGATGGGTGGGACTTTTTTTCCCATGCTGTGCATATTCTTCACAGCCCGATCCTGTATCGAGTGCGCGACCGCAGCGAGGTCGCGCCTGGCGCCGTTCCGTATCCGGCGGGGGATTGGCACGACGGGTGCAAATCAGCGGGCGAGACGAGTGAATCGACACGCGCCCCGACCCGGCTAATCGGGCCTGGCGCGCAGGAGGAAGCGCCCGATGAACGCCCAGAAACGCCCGGAGCCGCGCAAGGTCCTCGTGGTCGACGACGACCCCTCGATTCTCACGATGACCGAGGACCTGCTCGGCGAGGCCGGATTCGAGGTCGGCAAATGCAGCTCCGGCCGCGAGGCACTCGAGCGGATCCGGGAGCAGGACTTCGACGTCGTGCTGACCGATCTCCAGATGCCCGGCGGCGACGGCCTCGAACTGCTCGCTGGCGTACGTGAACAGAGCCCCGATACCCCCGTCATCATCATGACGGCATTCGGCACGATCCAATCCGCCGTCGATGCGATGCGCGCCGGCGCCCTCGACTTCGTGACGAAGCCGTTCCGTGCGGGCGAGCTCCTGATCTCCCTCGAGCGCGCCTGCGAGCGCCGCGCCCTCGAGCAGGAGAATCGCGTGCTGCGCCGGGCCGTCGCGCGAACGAGCGCATTC
>CAZFKD010000824.1:0-1529 GCA_964519695.1 uncultured Spirochaetaceae bacterium | reverse complement strand
GGCGAGGCAGTTCGCGGTCGCGAGGCCGTAGTCGTTGTGGCCGTGGTATTCGAAGTCGACGGCGGGGAAGGTCGCCGTCATGAGACCGACGAAGCGGGTCACCTCGTCGGGCGAGAGGATGCCGAGCGTATCCGCGAGGTAGATCCGGGCGACCCGCAGCTCGCGCAGCTGCTGCACCATCGCGAAGACGTAGTCGAAGGAATCGCGGACGCCGTTCGACCAGTCCTCGAGGTAGACGTTGACCGTGAGGCGCTTCCGGCGCGCATAACGGATCGTCTCGGCGACGCGGGCGCGATGTTCGGCGGGCGGCATGCCGAGCTGCTGCAGGCAGTGGCGCTCGGAGCCCTTCGTCAGGAGGTTGACGACCTTGCCCCCGGCCTCGCAGATCCAGTCGACGGACTTCTTGCCGTCGCTGTAGCCCAGCATCTCGACGCGCTGGATCAGGCGCGCCGAACGGGCCCATTTCGTGATCGCCCGGGCGCTCTCCATTTCGCCGGCGGAGACGCGGGTCGAGGCGACCTCGATCCGGTCGACCTCGAGATCGGCGAGCAGCATGCGGGCGAGCTGGAGCTTCTCGATCGGGGTATAGGAGACGTTGGCCGTCTGCTCGCCGTCGCGCAGCGTCGTGTCCATGACCGCGATGTGGCGCGGCTCGGGGGCCGGAGCGTTCGTCTTCTTGTCGTGCTTGTCGCGGGACTTCGGAATGGCGGGCCTCGGGGACGGAGCCGGGGGGCTGGGAAGCGCTCGATCTTACCCCCTGGCTGCGGCGTCGTGAAGGCCAGTGGAGGCGCGTCCAGGTATGCGACTCGCCGGCCGGAGGGCGCCCGCTTTCGCGGGGCCGCCCTGCTAGTGTCCGCGCCTTCGGGGCCTCCGCGGGTCCCGGCGGGTCTCGACGAGGGGGAAGCTTGGAGCCGACGGTCGTCGAAGTGGGAGCTGCGCAGGCCGGTGAGCGGCTCGACCGCTTCCTGGCGGAGCGCCTCGCCGTCTCGCGTGCCCGCGTGCGCCATCTGCTCGAGGTCGGTCGTGTCGTCCAGGCCGGTCGTCCGCTCGGGCTCTCGGACAAATCCCGGATCACGGAAGCCGGCGACGAATTCAAGATCCTCGGAACCCTGCGCGCCGACGAGGAGCGCCCGGAAGCGCGCCCGGATCTTCCGCTGCGCGTCGTCGCCGAGGGGCGGGGCTGGCTCGTCGTCGACAAGCCGGCCGGCGTCGGCGTCCACCCGCTCCAGCCGGATCAACGCGACACCGTGCTGAACGCCGTCGTCGCACGGCATCCCGAGATCGTCGGCGTCGGCGAGGGCGGTCTGCGCTCCGGTGTCGTCCATCGCCTCGACGTCGACACGACGGGCGCGCTCGTCTTCGCTTTCGACGAGGAGGTCTGGCGTCGCCTGCGCGGCGCGTTCAGCGATCACCGGGTCGACAAGCGCTACCTCGCGCTCGTCTCGGGGCGCTTCGAGAAGTCCCGCCCCGTCGAGCTGACGCTCGCGGTCGGGCGCCATCATCCGGCGCACGTCGAAGTCGTGGCCTCG
>CAZFKD010000823.1:0-1530 GCA_964519695.1 uncultured Spirochaetaceae bacterium | reverse complement strand
GATCACGCGGGTCGCCTCGATGAAGTCCATGGCGTAATTGTTGTGCTCCTCGATGCCCGTCGCCACGGTGAGGATGTTCGGATCGAAAATAATGTCCTCGGGCGGGAAGCCGACTTCATCGACGAGGATGCGGTAGGCGCGTTCGCAGATGCGGATCTTCTCGGCGTAAGTCGCGGCCTGGCCGTTCTCGTCGAAAGCCATGACCACGACGGCGGCGCCATACTTGAGCACCTTGCGCGCGTGTTCGCGGAACAAATCCTCGCCGCCCTTGAGCGAAATGGAGTTCACGATGCCTTTGCCTTGAAGACATTTCAGGCCGGCTTCGATCACTTCCCATTTCGACGAGTCCACCATGAAGGGAACCTTGGCGACTTCCGGCTCGCTGCCGAGCAACTGGAGAAAGCGCGACATCGCAGCGACGCCGTCAATCATTCCCTCGTCCATGCAGACGTCGATGATGTTGGCACCGTTCTCAACCTGCTGGCGCGCGATGGCCACGGCCTCGTCGTATTTGTTCTCCTTGATGAGCTTCGCGAACTTGGGCGAACCGGCGACGTTCGTGCGCTCACCGATCATGATGTATTGCCCAATCTGCTGCGTGAAGGGCTGCGAGCCGGAGAGGCGGAGGGGGAGCGGAGCGCTGGCGCTGGGGAGCGCGTCCGCCCCGGGCGCAGTTTCCCGCGCCTCGCGGGAAACTTCGGGCGCGTTCGAATGCTCTACCCACTCGGGGTTGACCGCGAGGGCGCGGTCAGCAACAGGCGAGGGCGCCTGTGCTCCCCAATACTTTCGCGCAGAGCTGGAGCTCTGCGCTCCAAGATCGCGCGGGTGGCGGCCTTCGAGCGCCTTGGCGATGGCCGCGATGTGCTCGGGCGTGTTGCCGCAGCAACCGCCGGCAATGTTGATCAAGCCACTCTGGGCGAACTCGCCGAGGAAGTTGCCCATGTCCTCGGGCTTCAGATCGAAGCCCGTCGGTGAAAGCGGATTGGGCAGTCCCGCGTTCGGATAGCAGGAGATTGCGACGCTGGACTTTTCAGCCAACTCCGCAAGGAACGGCCGCATCAAGTCGGGCCCAAGCGAGCAGTTCAGCCCAACGGAGAGCGGTTTCACGTGCTTCACCGCGTTCCAAAATGCCTCGATCGTCTGCGCGGAGATCATCGTCTCGCCCCCGCGGCCGACAGCGGCGGAGATGGAGATCGGCAGAATCACTTTGTCCTGCTCGAACACTTCCTGGATCGCCACAAGAGCTGCTTTGGCGTTCAACGCGTCGAAGATCGTTTCCACCAGCAGGAAGTCCGAGCCGCCCTTGATGAGCGCGCGGACCTGCTGGATGTAGGCGGCTTTTACCTGATCGAACGTCACGACGCGGAAGCCGGAGTCATCTGCGTCCGGCGAGTTCGAGAGCGAGACGGTCAGCGGCCCGATGGCGCCGGCGACGAAGCGCTGCTTGCCGTCCTGGTTCGCGACGCGGTCGGCCCATTCGCGACACTGGCGGGCGGAGGTCTCGTTGATCTCCCAGGCGAGGTCGTTCAG
>CAZFKD010000822.1:0-1537 GCA_964519695.1 uncultured Spirochaetaceae bacterium | reverse complement strand
TTCTGCCAATGGCCGACCAGATCGCCGTAAAGGCTGCAGCCCCAGCCGACGCCGCCCTCGAGCAGGGCGAGACGGAGCTGCGGGAAGCGCCGCGTGACGCCGCCGAGGAAGAGCGATTTGCAGAGCGCCTCGCCGCTCGCGGCGAAGTGGCCGATGTGGTTGTAGACCCAGTTCCCCGTCGAGCGCCGGAAGCCGACACCGTTGCCCTGGGTATGGGTGCCGGGCGAGATGCCGAGCTCGATGCAGCGGCGCCAGAAGGGATCGTAGTCGTGGTCGCTGTCGAGGCCGTAGGTGTCGATCCAGTAGGCCCAGCGGCGGGTGTCTTCGTCGGCCTGCTCGTAGCCCGGGACCGGACGCGGGATGTAGCTCGGGATCACGGCGGCCCGGAAGCCGAGCTCGAGCACTGCGTATTCGAGCTCCTCGATCGCCTCCTGCGGCGTGTGTGCCGGAATCGCGGCGACCGGGATCAGGCGATCGGTCGTGCCTTCGAAGGCGTCGCGGTGGTAGCGGTTGAGCGCACGGCAGGCGCCGCGGCGGATCTCCGCGTTCGGGACCTGCAGGAAGGCGAGGCCCGTGCTCGGATACACGACGGAGACGTCACAGCCGAGCTCGTCCATCCGCTCGCGCAGATAGCGCGGAAAGCAGGCGGCGGCGCGGTCTCGGGCGTCGCGCATCGGCCGCGTCCACCACGGGGATTTCGTCAGGTGCTTGCGCTGGCGTTCGGCAGGGGTGTGTTCGTACCAGTCCGCGGCGGCGCCGAGCACGCCCTTGAAGAGGTGGTTGAAGTCGGTCGAGATGCCGACGTCGCGCAGATAGGTGCCGAAGGCCGGGAGGTATTCGCTGGTATGGCCGTCGGCGTCGATCACCGGATGGGCGAGGCGATCGCGGATCGAGCGGGAGGGGGAGGGATTCATGCGACGACTCCGGCCGCGCGCAGGGCGGCGATGCGGGGCGGATCGAGACCGAGGCGTTCGGCGAGCACCCGGTCGGTGTCCTGGCCGAGGGTCGGCCAGCGCGGCGGCGGCGCAGCGGATCGCGTCGGCGCGGCCGTGCCCGCGGCGCGGCCCTGGGCGGTCTCCCCGAGCCGATCGAAGGCGATCGGATTGGTGACGACGCGCACGCGCCGCTCGGGCGTCTCGTGCTCGACGATGAAGTCGCGCTGCTGCACGTGCGAATCGGCGGCGATGTCGGCCGCCGTATTCACCGGCCCGGCCGCGACACCGTGGGCCGCGAGGATCGCCGCGGCCTCGCTCTTGCTCCGCTGGCGCGCCCAGGCTTCGACGCCCGGCCGGATGACGTCGTTCATGCAATCCGACCAGCCGCGGCGCGTCGCGAGCCTCGGATCGCGCACCCACTCCGGATGGCCTACCGCCTCGGCGAAGCGCGGGAAATGCGGCTCGCGCACGACTTCGATGGTGAACCAGCCGTCCTTCGCCCGGAAGGCGTGAAGGATGCCGATGCCCTGCGTCGCCCGCGACGGATCGATGCCCATGCTCGCCGGATGGACGACGTCGGCGACCGCGATCATCGAGTCGTA
>CAZFKD010000821.1:0-1538 GCA_964519695.1 uncultured Spirochaetaceae bacterium | reverse complement strand
TGCGATCCCATGTGGACGAGCACGACGTCGCGGGCGATGCCGCGCACGCGCGCATCGCCGCCCTCGTCCTGCCAGGCGGCGCGGATGCGATCGAAGAAGCCGGGCTCGCCGGCCGCTCCGTCCGGCGCGAGCTGCGGGAGCTCCGCGAGGATCCCGGCGTAGATCGACTCGATCGTCGCGAGCGCCGCCTTCTCGCGGCGCTTGCCGGTCGCCCAGGTCCTGAACGCGCGCTCGGGATGGACGAAGGACTCCGAGCTGTCGAGCGTGTCGAAGGCCTCGATCAAACGCTCGATCCGCTCGGGCGTCGTCGCAGCGCGACTGCCCCAGGAGGCGAGACCCATGCGATGGGCGAGCCGGCGACAATGGGCGAACGCCTCGATCTCGCCCGACGCGCCGAGGGAGGCGAGCTCGAGGTCGACGGCGGTGGCCAGGTTGTCCAGGTAGACCTCGACGTCCTCGCGCGCGAAGAGCATGTACGGAAAGGTCCGGCGGCCGGCGAAGAGCTCGGCGGGGACCTTGTGGGCGAGCATCCCGAAATCGGCGACGCCCTTGCTCGCCTGCGCCTCGGGCAGGGCCCAGAGGCTCTTCACGCCCTCCGGCGAGAAGACGCAGAAGAGCCGATACCCGAAGCCTTCGACGAGGAAGGTGTCGCCGACCCGCTCGCGCGTGCGCTGGAAGAAGGCCGTCGGATCCTGCAGCAGCGCGATTCCGGCGCCGACCCAGGGGATCGCGCCCGAGACGCGCGGGGCATCGCCCGAGTTCCGGACCGGCTTCGTCGCTGCGGATTCGGCCGTCACCTTGCAGGTCTCCATGGTCCGGTCGTCGGATCGGTCGGCGGACCGAGCATTCGAATCCGATCGGACCCCATCGCGTCAGCGACGCGAAGCATGACGCCCCAGGAAGATCGCAACTTCCGATTTTCCGATGGTACCCGCCGCGGCGCCGTCGACGAGGGCATGCAGCGCATCGTGATCCGCCGAGAGTCGAAATCCGTTCAAGCCGAGAAAGACCAGCGCGCACATCAACGCCGTGCGCTCGTTGCCGTCGACGAATGGGTGGTTGCGCGCCAGGTGGAACAGATAGGCCGCCGCCTGGTCGAACGGGGTCGTGTGGAGGTACTCGCCGTCGAAGGTCGTCTCCGGCATGGCCAGGGCGGAGCGGAGGAGAGCCAGATCGCGAAGTCCGGTCGCGCCGCCGTAGCGACGGATCTGATCGGCATGGATCGCGAGCGCTTCATCGAGCGCCAGAAACGTCGGATCCCGCACCGACTACTCGGCGAGCCGGCGGAAGACGCCGCCGTATTCCTCATGGGCCTCGGCGACCAGCTCGGCGACCCGCTTCTTCCTCTTCCGATCGCGCACGGGGGTCACGACGAGGACGTCGCCATCGGTCGAGATCTCGAGGTCCGTCTCTGCGTCGATGTCGAGGGCATCGAGCAGGGGGCGGTCGATGACGAGGGCGAGACTGTTTCCCGAGCGAACGAGGCGTTTGACCATGTTCGTACGCTAGCACGCAGTCGTACGTACGGGTCCGGCGAC
>CAZFKD010000820.1:0-1538 GCA_964519695.1 uncultured Spirochaetaceae bacterium | reverse complement strand
GGCTACGAGCCGCTGCAGCGGATGGTCGACGAGGCGGTCGCGGCCAGCTACTGACGCCGTGCCTGGGCCGCCGAGACGACCGCGGCCCCTCAGCTGCGAAGGGATCGCCGAGCGGAGCGAAGCGCCGCGAGGGCGGCGAGTGCGGCGATCGACGCACCGAACGTGCCGGGCGCGGGCGCCGTCGCGCTGATCGAAAAGTTCGCGTAGCCCGGCTTGCGCTTGTTCACCTTCGCTCCGGACAGCTTCCCGCGGTAGTCGATCGCCTCGTCGAGATTGCGGACGTTGAGAGCGAGTTGCAGTCGCATTGTTCGATCCTCCGGTTCCCGGCCGTGGTCGGACGTAGGCCGACCTGCTGCTCGCGAAGCCGCGGCGAACGGCGGGCGCGCGCGCTTGAGCGACGACGTCGAGGACTGTACGGGCGTCACCGAGGGAGGCGCGAAGCTGCGCGGCGATCCGCAGGGCTGCACGTCGCTTTTATGAGTAGTCCGCGCCGTAGCGCAGTCGAGCCGCGGTTCCGCGCTACCGTGGCGCTACGCGCGTCCACATCTCATCAGCGGCTCTTGGATCGGAGAACGCGGTTCTCGACCGCCCTGCCATCGTTGATCTGCATGAACCACGCATCTGTGTTTCGGTACGCCTCGCCATCGTTGCATCCTTCGATTCGGCCTTGCTCACGGTGGCCCGAACGGGGGCGAGTGCGATGGCGGTCGGCACGATCATTGGGAGATAGGGCGGAAACCGGCACATCTGAGCCATCTGTCTCCACGTCGCCAGAGTCCTCGCCTCGATCGGCGGCCCAGGGGCCCGTTGAAGAGCCACTTTGCGAAACTAGAATATCTCCGACCCGCTGCGCGAAAGGAGACTTTGGGGCAACTACAACGGCCTCAGCGAAGTCATGTCGCTTGCGGCACCGGGCAAGCAGCTCGACCTAGACCGGCCCGCGGGCCACGAAACGATTGGAGCGCGACGATGAGCATCCGGGAAGACGTCCAGGCCGTGATCGACGGCATCTGCGAGGGCAAGATCCTCGAGACCTTCGATCGCTACTACGCCGACGACGTGGTGATGAGCGAGAACGGCGCCGACGCGCGCGTCGGGAAGGCAGCCAACCGGGCGTACGAAGAGGCCTTCGTCGGCGGCGTCACCTTCCACGGCGCCGAGGTCGGCGAGGTCCTCGTGGATGGCGATCGCTCGGCGGTCGAGTGGGTCTTCGACCTCACCCCGAAGGGCGGCGAGCGCGTGACCCAGCGACAGGTCAGCGTCCAGGTCTGGCGAGGCGGGAAGATCGTACGCGAGACCTTCTACCACGGCTGATCTTCGAGACGGCGATCGGCGAGACGGCGAAACGTTCCCTTGGGCGTCGCATCCCAGGCTGGAACCCGAGGGCACCGTGAAGAAGATTCGCATCGCCACCTTCAGCGAGCTCGACCCGCGGACACCCGTCGGCGCCCTGGTCGGCAACGTCGACCTCGTGCTCGTTCGCTGGCCCGACCAGGACGAAGTCTCGGTGCTCTACGGGCGCTGCCTGCATCGGGGCG
>CAZFKD010000819.1:0-1541 GCA_964519695.1 uncultured Spirochaetaceae bacterium | reverse complement strand
GGGAGGTCGCGCCCGCCGCCGCCGGGCACCGGCCACTTCCGCCCGGGTAGCCCCCGCGACGGCGAATTGCCAGACTCCGCCCGGCCCAGCACGCCGGGAGGACCCCTCCATGAAGTTCGGCATCCGCATCCCCCCGCCCCAGATGGGCCCGATCGGCGATCCCGACTGGCTGATCCGTTATGCCCGGCTCGTCGAGGGTCTCGGCTTCGAGTCGCTCTGGGGCATCGACCATGCCCTGATGTGCATCCAGTACGACTCGACCTATCCCTACAAGACGACGGGGCGAACGCCGATTCCGGCGGAAGCCAACATGCCCGACCCGTTGATCGTGCTCGCCTTTCTCGCCGCGGCGACCGAGCGGATCCGGCTCGGGACTTCCATGCTGATCCTGCCCCAGCGCCATCCGATCCTGCTCGCGAAGGAGATCGCGACCCTCGATCGCTATTCGAAGGGACGCATCACGCTCGGGGTCGGCGTCGGCTGGGTCGAGGAGGAGGTCCGGATCCTGAAGCAGGATTTCGGGGATCGGGGCCGGCGCGCGAATGAATGGATCGAGATCCTGCGCGCGCTCTGGGCCGACGGGCTCTCCCGCTTCGACGGGCACTATTTCCAGTTCGCCGACATCGCGAGCTACCCGAAGCCGGTCCAGCCCGGCGGCGTCCCGATCATGATCGGGGGCCACAGCGCGGCGGCCGCCCGCCGCGCCGGCCGCCAGGGCGACGAGTTCTATCCCCACTGGTCGACCCGCGGCCCGGACGAAAAGGCGCTGGCGGAGCTGATGTCGGTCGTGCGGCTCGAGGCCGAGCAGGCCGGCCGGGACCCCGGAGCGGTGGGACTCACCCTCACGAGCACCAGCGACGCGAAGACGGCGCGGGCCACGGCCGAGTTCTGCGCCCGCCTGGGCGCCGAACGGGTCGTCGTTCTGCCGCCGAAGGGGGAGCTCGACGGGGCGCTTCCGGACGAACTCGCCCGGTTCAAGGAGACCGTGCTCGACCCGCTCTCCGCCTGAAGGCCCGACCGCCTCGCCCACCTTCCCCCCGTCGACCGCCCTCCCCCCGGCTCCACCCGGCCGGAACCCGACCCCGAGTTCGGTCCGATCCCGGCCGAACGCCGGCCGGCCCCAGCCAGCGGGCGGGCGATCCGCTAGTTTCAGGCTTCGAGTGGTCTGCGATCGGTCTCCTGAGATGGCCCTAGGCCAGCCCCTGCTTCCCTTCGAAAGCACCCCTTGAAGCCCCTCGCCTCCCGTCGTTGGACGGAGCGGGAGCTTGTCAAAGCGATGGAACGCCGTCTGGATCGTCCGGACCCGTGACCGGAGCAGTCCGTGGCCCTGCGCAAGCGCAGGCACCACGAGGAAAAACGTATTGGGCAAGAAGATCTATGTCGGCAACCTTCCCTTTTCCGCCAGCGAGCAGGATCTGCGTGAGCTCTTCGAAGCCCACGGCAGCATCGACTCCGTGAACGTCATCATGGATCGCGAGACCGGCCGCGCGCGCGGCTTCGCCTTCGTCGAGATGAGCGACGCGGCCGCGGCGGCCAACGCG
>CAZFKD010000818.1:992-1547 GCA_964519695.1 uncultured Spirochaetaceae bacterium | reverse complement strand
CGCGCGGCGCGATCGGCGCGCGCGGCGCCGCGAGGATCTGCTCGACTCGGGCCGCTAGCCCATCCGCCGCCGCCCGCGAGCCCGCCATCGCGTCGCACCGCGCCGATTCGCCGCGCGAAGCGCCGACGCTTCCGAAGCCGAGGCCGAAGATCCAGAGCTGCTCGGCCGCATGGTCGTAGGCGAGCACCCGGTCGACGAAGGCGAGCGAGAGATCCGGCAGACCCAGGTCGTCGACGTTCTCGCAGCGCACTCGCGGCAGGGTCACCGCCGCGAGCTCGTACCCGAAATAGCCGACCGCCCCGCCGACGAAGGGCAGCTCGATGCCCGCCGAGAGCCCGTCGACCTCGTGCCAGCACGGATTGCCGGAGCCGATCGCCGTACGCGTCGAGAAGATCAGCGAGTCGGCCCGCGGCAGCAGCGATCGGGCGCAATCGAGCGGATCGGCGTCGAGCTGATGCGACCCGCGGGCGAGTCCGGGCCGCACGGGGCGCAGCACGTCGATCTCGACCCGTCCGCCCCGGGCGCGCAGCCACAGATACGGATCCGCCCCCGCGA
>CAZFKD010000818.1:0-982 GCA_964519695.1 uncultured Spirochaetaceae bacterium | reverse complement strand
GAACGAAAGGCGCCCGAGCCGTCCGTCGCAGAGCGCGCTGTCGAGCCACCAGAATCCGGGCTCGGCGTGCAGCCCGTCGACGATCGCGAGCCACGCCGCCGGCGTCGCCGGGCGATCGAGGGCGGCCAGGGCGATGCGCTCACCGGGCTTGAACATCTGCATGGGCTCCGCGGACGGACTTCGAAGGCGAGGAGGCTAACGCAGGCCCAAGGGCGCGTCACAAATCCCGCCCCAGTCGCTACACTGCGCTGCCCCGGCCTCCCCCCGCCGCCTGCGAATCGAAAGACCGTGAAGCGCATCTGTTTCTACCATGCTGGCTGCCCCGACGGATTCGGCGCCGTCTGGGCCGTGCGCCGCGCCTGGGGCGAGAGTGGCCGCTACGTCGCGCGCGGCCATGAAGACCGCGTCCGGCTGCCGGAATGCGAAGACGCGCTGGTCGCCTTCGTCGACATCGCGCCGGGCCGCGAGGAGCTGCGCGAGCTCGCCGAGGTCGCGGATCAGGTCGTCATCCTCGACCACCACATCACCGCGCAGGACCGCCTCCTGCGCGATCCCGCCTTTTCGAACGCGCTCGAAGCCGACGGCCACGAGCTGCGCTTCGATCTCGGCCATTCCGGCTCGGTGCTCGCCTGGCAGTATTTCCATCCCGGCGAGGCCGTTCCCGACCTGCTGCAGTACGTCGAGGACCAGGACCTCTGGAACTGGGCGCTGCCGGACTCGAACGCCGTCAACGCCGCGATCGCTTCGTATCCCCTCGACTTCGAGGCCTGGGATCGGCTCGCGGCGCGCCCGATCGAGGAGCTCGCGCGCGAGGGCGAGCCGATCCTGCGTGCGAACCGGATGGAGGTCGTCCGGCGGCTCGAGCATGCGAAGCCGGTCGCCCTCGGCACGCGCCGGATCGAGGCCGTCAACGCGTCGACCAATCGCAGCCAGATCGGCCATCAGCTCGCCGAGCGCGCGCGCTTCGGGCCGCAGTGGGGGC
>CAZFKD010000817.1:0-1549 GCA_964519695.1 uncultured Spirochaetaceae bacterium | reverse complement strand
CCGGAAGGACCAGGAGGACGAGATCCGGATCATCCGCAAGAGCGCCTTCAACAAGGTGCGCGAGCTGATCGTCGGGAAGCAGGCCGCCAATCGCGTTGCCGACGAGCGCAAGGAGCTCGAGTGGCTGAAGCCGGGCGACAAGATCACGGCCGAGGCGATCGCGCAGATCCCGGATCGCCGCTGGCGCGAGATCCAGGTGACCGACGCGAAGACCCAGGAGTACGTCGACCGGGTCTTCCACCACGTGGAAGAGCAGGCGATGGTGATCAAGGCCGTCTTCGACGAGAAGATCGCGCGGCTGCGCAAGGGCGACGAGCTGCCGCCGGGCGTGTTCAAGATGGTGAAGGTCTACGTCGCCATCAAACGCAAGCTCTCGGTCGGCGACAAAATGGCGGGTCGCCACGGCAACAAGGGCGTCATCTCCCGGATCCTTCCGGAAGAGGACATGCCCTACATGTCCGACGGCTCGCCGGTCGACATCGTGCTGAATCCGCTGGGCGTGCCCTCGCGCATGAACATCGGACAGATCCTCGAGACCCATCTCGGATGGGCCGCGCACGGTCTCGGTCGCCAGATCCGGCGCATGCTCGAGCGACAGGCGACCCAGAGCGAGATCCGGGCGAAGCTGAAGGAGATCTACGCCGACGGCGAGATCGGCGAGATGATCGAGAACGCGTCCGAAGAGGCGATCGATTCCCTGGCGCAGAACGTCGTGAAGGGCATCCATGTCGCGACGGCGGTCTTCGACGGCGCGTCGGAGATCGAGGTCAAGCAGGAGCTCGAACGCGCGGAGCTGCCGACGTCGGGGCAGATCGTGCTCTTCGACGGCCGGACCGGCGAGGCCTTCGACCGCGACGTCACGATCGGCACGATCTACATGCTGAAGCTCCACCACCTGGCCGACGACAAGCTGCACGCCCGCTCCATCGGGCCTTACAGCCTGGTGACCCAGCAGCCGCTGGGCGGCAAGGCGCAGTTCGGTGGCCAGCGGCTCGGCGAGATGGAGGTCTGGGCGCTCGAGGCGTACGGCGCCGCCTACGGTCTGCAGGAGTTCCTGACGGTGAAGTCGGACGACGTGCAGGGCCGGACGCGGATCTACGAGTCGATCGTGAAGGGCGAGCACACGCTCGAGCCCGGACTCCCCGAGAGCTTCAACGTGCTCGTGAAGGAGCTCCAGGCGCTCGGTCTCGACATCGAGATGCGCGAAGAGGGACCACCGGTCTGAGAACCAGGGGCGCTTCGGCGCTCGCTTGATCGCCCCGGCCCGCGAGGGCCGGGGCCGTGATTCACGGCTCGACTGAACGAACGTCGCAGGAACCCGAGAGAGGGACCCATCATTGCGTGATCTATACAATCTCTTCGAGAAGCCCAAGGACCCGCTGGCCTTCAACTCGCTGCGCATCTCGCTGGCGAGCCCCGACAAGGTGCGCGAGTGGTCCTTCGGCGAGGTGAAGAAGCCGGAGACGATCAACTACCGGACGTTCAAGCCGGAACGCGACGGTCTGTTCTGCGCAAAGATCTTCGGGCCGGTCAAGGACTACGAGTGCAA
>CAZFKD010000816.1:0-1549 GCA_964519695.1 uncultured Spirochaetaceae bacterium | reverse complement strand
TGGGCGCCGCCGCCCTGCGCGCCCGCGCCGCCGGCCACGACACGCTCTCCGTCATCTCCGCGATCGGAACCCGCGCCTACTATCGCCGCCAGGGCTTCCGCGACGGCGCGCTCTATCAACACCGCCCGCTCGCTCCGGCCGCGATGCTCGCCGCCGACGCCGCGCCCGGAGGCTCCGCATGAGCACGGCCCCGGCGATGTCGACGGATTCGGCGAATTTCAAGCGGCTGCAGGCGCGCCTGCGCGGACTGGTCGGCAAGGCGATCGCGGATTTCCGGATGATCGAGCCGGGCGATCGCGTGATGGTCTGCCTCTCGGGCGGCAAGGACTCGTATGCGATGCTCGATCTGCTGCTCTCGCAGCAGCGGGCGGCGCCGATCGAGTTCGAGCTCGTGGCGGTCAACCTCGATCAGAAGCAGCCGGGCTTCCCCGAGCACGTGCTGCCCGAATACCTGCGCGGCCTCGGCGTTCCCTTCGAGATCATCGAGCAGGATACCTACGGCGTCGTCCGGCGCGTCGTGCCGGAGGGCAAGACGCAATGCGGGCTCTGCAGCCGGCTGCGCCGCGGCGCCCTCTACCGCTGGGCGCGCGAGCACGCCATCGACAAGATCGCCCTCGGCCACCACCGCGACGACATCGTCGAGACCCTGTTCCTCAATCTCTTCCACGGCGGCCGCCTGAAGGCGATGCCGCCGAAGCTGCTCTCCGAGGACGGGCGCAACGTCGTGATCCGGCCGCTCTGCTATGTCCCCGAGCGCGAGATCGAGCGCTACGCCCGCGCGCGCGCCTTCCCGATCATCCCGTGCACCCTCTGCGGCTCCCAGCCGAACCTCCAGCGCAAGGCGATCGCCCGCATGCTCGCCGAATGGGAGAAGGAGAATCCGGGGCGGATCGACTCGATCTTCAACGCGATCGGCAACGTCAGCCTCTCGCAGCTGGCCGATCCGCGGGTCTTCGACTTCGGCGCCCTGATTCGCGACCGATCGGGCGATCCGGCGCGAACGGACGGCGCGAGCCTCGCGTTCGCCGAAGCCGACGAGCAGCCACTTGAGGATTGGCCGATCCGCGCCACACTCCCGCGCGATTGAGACGACCGCGTAGGGACGCGGTTCGTCTTCGACCCTCGCAGCGGCATCCGCGCGGGAGCCTCCGATGGCGGCCCCCCTGGAATGTCCCCGCAAGGCGCCCTCGAAAGGGCCGGACCGAACGCCCCTGGACTCGCCCGACAGCGACCCGATCGATTGCGACGAAGAAGAAGCGGAGCCCCGCCCGGCGCCGTTCGGCACGCTGCTCGGCGTCGCGCCCGGCAACGTCCCCGTCTATTCGTCCGACTACGAGACCGCCGATCCCCGGGATCTGCCCGATCGCAGCGCCTTCCGGAGCGATCTGGACGGGCTCTACATGGGATACAAATGGCAGTGCGTCGAGTTCGCGCGCCGCTGGATGTACCTCAACACGGGCTGCGTCTTCGACGACGTCGCGATGGCCCACGAGATCTTCCGGCTGCGCAGCGTGCGCGAGGTGAAGACGAATCGGAAGCGGCCGCTCTA
>CAZFKD010000815.1:0-1567 GCA_964519695.1 uncultured Spirochaetaceae bacterium | reverse complement strand
GATCGCCCTGCCGGCCGCGATCCGGATCGTGGACGTACGCGAAGTTCGCCCAGTAAGAGCGCATCTGGCGCGAGAGCCGCTCGGCGGACGGGGCGTCTTCGAAGACGAAGCGATTCGCGAAGCCGAGATCCGTCAGGCCGAAGACGAAGAGCAGATCCAGGGCGTGGGCAGCCCCGAGCAGCTTCGAGAAATCCACGCCGAGGATCGTCGGCTCCTCGTCCCAGTCGAAGCGATAGGCGAAGACCGGCGGCCCGGGGCGCGATGCGAGCAGGGCGATCGGCTCGTCGGCGCCCATCGCGCGCCACATCGCGCCGCCGTATTCGCCCTCGAGATCGTAGAGCCGCTCGTTCGAGAACCCCGTCGGCAGGCCGAAGAGCCGCTCGACATGGGGCGAGCCGAGCAGGAAGAAGAGCTTGTGCTCGTCGCGGTTGGTGCCCGCGATGAAGGGCACCCGCTCGTGACCGCCGAGTCCCGCGAGCGCCTCGAGCGGCGGCCGATCGGGGATGACGAAGCCGTCGCGCACGACCGCCGGCGCCATGTACATCGGCATCGGCTCGTCCTGCATGACGTCGACGAAGGGCTGCAGCAAGGCCTCGGGAGACAGACCACGCAGTAAGGCCTCGATCTCGGCGTCGCCCATTTCACGCAACAGCGCCTTCGCGCCGGCGCGGTCCTCGGCACGACCGGTCTGACGCAGCAGCGCGAGCAAGAGCTCGCCCGAGCTGCCCGGAAGGCCTTCGCGCGCGCGTCCCGCCGCGTCCTTCGGCTCGTCGGTGAAGTTCTCGGCCTGCTCTCGCGTCACCGTCGCCGGCATGCCGCTCTGGCTGATCGCCGCGTGGAAGAGCCCGGCCGCGGGCGGCGAGATCAGCAGCGAGTAGACGTTCACGCCGCCCGCCGACTCGCCGAAGATCGTGACGTTTCCGGGATCGCCGCCGAAGCCCGCGATGTTCGCGCGCACCCATTGCAGCGCCGCGATCATGTCGAGCGTTCCGAAATTGCCCGATCGATCGAGCTCGCTGCGCGCGCCGGCCCGCAGCGCGGGATGCGAGAGCCAGCCGAAGACGCCGAGGCGATAGTTGATCGAGACGATGACGACCTCGTGGTCGCGCACGAGAGCCGAGGGCGGCGTCTGGTCGCCCCAGCCCATGCTGTTGCCGCCGCCGTGGATCCAGAACATCACCGGCCAACGATCCGCGCCCGTCGGCACGGCGTCCGCCGCGACCGCCGGCGCGTAGACGTCGAGGTAGAGACAATCCTCGCTGCCCTGCACGGGATCGCCGCCGAGCTGTACGCAGCGATTGCCCGAGACCGTCGCCTCGCGGACCCCTTCCCAGCCCGGCGCGGGCTCCGGCGCCCGCCAGCGCAGCCGCCCGACCGGGGGCGCGGCATAGGGAAGCCCCCGCCAGGCGTGGACGCGGCCGGCCTCGGTCGCCGTTCCGACCACCGGCCCCTGGCGCAGCACACGCTGCGAGCTCGCATCGGGATCGGGCCGGCCGCTGCGGCAGCCCGCGACGAGGACGAGTACGCAGACGAAGACGCCGCCGAGGAACCGACGCGGAACGCGCGG
>CAZFKD010000814.1:0-1574 GCA_964519695.1 uncultured Spirochaetaceae bacterium | reverse complement strand
CGACCTCGAACGACCTCGACGCACCGACCGCTCGCGCGGTCCGCGCTCATGGAGAAGACCGATGCCCCGACTCCTCGGCGACGATTTTCTGCTCCCGAACCTCGGCCCGGGCAACACGCCCTACTTCACGGCCGGGACGATCCAGATCCAGTTCTGCAAGAGCTGCGGCCATGCCCAGCATCCGCCGGACGATCTCTGTTATGCCTGCCGCGGCCGCGACCTCGAGTTCCGCAGCATGCCGGGGACCGGCCGTGTCGAGAGCGTCGTGCTGGTCCACCATCCGGTTCATCCGGCCCTGAAGACGAAGGTCCCCTACCCGATCGCCGTCATCTCCGTCGACGGCGCGCCGGGCTGCCATGTCATCGGCAACGTCGTCGGCTGTGCGCCCGAGGACGCGAAGATCGGCGACCGCGTCCGGGCGATCTTCGACGAGGTCCAGCATCCGCAGACCGGCGTGACCCTGCGCATCCCGAACTGGCAGCGGACGTGATCCGGCCGGCGACGCCGCGAGATGCGGCCGCGATCGCGGGGATCTATGCGCACTACGTCCGGGAGACGGTGATCAGCTTCGAGGAGGTCCCGCCGACCCCGGAGGAGATCGCGGCGCGGATCGAGCGGATTCGCGGGGCGACGCTTCCGTTTCTCGTCGCCGCCGCGGGCGACGAGGTCGTCGGATACGCCTACGCCGCGCCCTGGCGCGACCGCTCCGCCTATCGCTTCAGCGTCGAGACTTCCATCTATCTGGCGCTGGATCGCGTCGGACAAGGCATCGGAACGCGCCTCTACGACACGCTCCTCGATCTGCTGAAGCAAGCGGGGCTTCACGCGGCGATCGGCGGCATCACGCTGCCGAACGCCGCGAGCGTCGCGCTCCACGAGCGCCTGGGCTTCCGGAAGGTCGCCCAGTTCGAGCAGGTCGGCTTCAAGCTCGGGCGCTGGCTCGACGTCGGCTAATGGCAGCGCGTACTCTGAACGCACTGCCCCAGTGCGACGCCGCGGCGAAGCGCCGCGCGCGCGAACGCCGCGCCTAATCCTTCGCGAGCCCGTAGCGCAGCAGCGCGAAGAGGTTCCAGCCGACGATCTCGTCCCGCTGGTTGTAGTAGGTATCGAGGTTGGTCTGGAAATAGCCCGGGCCGAGCCGCGTCTGCTTGAGCGGCGAGCAGTTGACGACCTCGGTCGTCGTCGAGACCCGGTCGCCCGGGCGCAGCAGCTGGCCGTATTGCTGGGTCGAACCCTGCGCGATCGTCTCGCGCACGCCCGGCGGACACGGGATCGAGCGCGGCGCGCCCTGCGTCGGCGGCCAGGGCCTGCGGCTCGGCCAGTTCGCATCGGGCGCCGAGGGATCGACGCCCTGATGCCCGGCGCGCTGCATCGACCAGGTGATCAGCCCCATCGGCGGCGCGACGACGCCGCCATGACGGGATTTGCGGGCGTAGTCGCCGTCGAAATAGAGCGGATTGGCATCCTCGACCATGTCGCACCAATAGAGGATCTGGACCTCCGAGACGGGGTATCCCGCGGTCGAGCGCGGCCCCGGCTTCCCGAGCCAGGCCTTCGCGAAATCCGGCCAGCTG
>CAZFKD010000813.1:0-1578 GCA_964519695.1 uncultured Spirochaetaceae bacterium | reverse complement strand
AGATCGAGACCGTGCTCGCCGAGCATCCCGGCATCTCGGGAGCCGCCGTTGCGCTGAGCGAGGACGTCCCCGGGAACCCGCAACTCGTGGCGTACGTCGTTCCTCATGGTGACGCCGCGCCGGAAGCAGAAGAGTGCCGAGCCTTTCTGCGCAGGCAGCTGCCCGAATACATGGTCCCCGTCTCGTACGTGGTGCTCGAGCGTTTTCCCCTCACCGGCAACGGCAAGCTGGACCGCTCGGCACTGCCCGCGCCGCCGACCCAAGCGGGGCGCGTCGGCGGGTCGGCACACAACGACCTCGAACGTCGTCTCGTGACGACGTGGGAGGAGGTCCTGCGCGTCGCTCCGATCGGGCGCGACGACGACTTCTTCGATCTGGGCGGCCATTCTCTTCTGGCCACGCGCATCGTCGCGCGAATCCAATCCGACATCGGCGTGAGACTGCCGCTCAAGAGACTCTTCGAGGAGCGGACCATTGCCCGTCTTGCTCGTGCAGTCGAGGAGCTCCCGCGGCATGGCCTGATCCCTCGGATCACGAGGACGGCTGGCGAAGCGGGACTGCCGTTGTCCTGGGCTCAGGAGCGGCTCTGGTTCCTGGAGCAGCTTAATCCCGGTACGGCCTCGTATCACCTTGCCGGAGCCCTGCATCTGCGAGGCTCGCTCGACATCGAGGCGCTCGAGAGCGCCGTCGAGTGCGTCGTGCGGCGCCACGAGCCCCTCCGGACGACCTTCATGGACCGCGACGGCGTCCCGGAGCAGCGCATTCACGACGCGTCGCACCGCGACTTCTCCTTCTGCGACGTGCGCGCCGGAGACGATCCGCGAGCTGCGGCGAGGGAAGAACTGTCGGCCTGGGCCCGCCGCCCATTCGACCTGCAGCGTGACCCCATGCTGCGCGTTCGCGTCGTTCGCTTGCAGGAAGACGAGCACGTGCTGGGCCTGGTGGTCCACCACATTGTCTGCGACGGCGCTTCGCTGGCGATTCTCGTGCGCGAGATCGCGGCCGGCTATGCGGGTGGGCTGACGGCGGAGCGCAATCCGCCGCCTGTGCGCTACCGCGACTATGCAGCGTGGGAACGCAGTGTCACGCAGTCGGCGATGCAGGATCACCTGGACTACTGGCGGAACCGGCTGGAGGGTCTATCCGCACTGGAGCCTGCGCTGGACCGCGCCAGGCCGGCAGCGCAGTCGTTCCGCGGCTGCTGCCATCGGTTCGCGCTGGATCCGGCACTGGTGCAGCGCCTGGAATCTCTCGGGCGGGCGCACAACGCCTCCCTTTTCATGGTGCTGCTCGCGGCCTTCCAATGCCTGATGGGTCGCCACGCGGGCCAGGAAGACGTCTCGGTCGGGATCCCGGTCGCCGGCCGCGATCATCCGCAGGCCGAGGATCTGGTCGGGATGTTCGTCAACACCCTCGTCAGCCGAACCCGCTTCGAGGACGATCCGCCGTTCGCGCAGCTGGTCGAGCGGGTTCGCGACCAGCTCCTGTCCGATCTGGAGCATCGCGCTCTTCCATTCTCGATGCTGGTGGAGGCGTTGCATCCCGGACGCGATCTCTCGCGCAACCCGCTCGTCCAGG
>CAZFKD010000812.1:0-1581 GCA_964519695.1 uncultured Spirochaetaceae bacterium | reverse complement strand
GCGCGCGTCGGACGCGCCCTCGCGCAGCATCCCGACTGGCGCGTCGTCACGAAACTCGCCCCCGACGTCGACGCACCGGGCGTCGAGCTGTCGGAGAACCTCGGGCGCGTCGCCGCGAGCCTCGCGCAGACCCGCGCCGCGCTCGGGGTCGAATCGATTCCCGCGCTCCTGCTCCACCGTTTCGCCCATCGCCACGCCTTCGGCGGCAAGCTCTGGCGGCTCCTGCTCGCCGAGCGCGAGGCCGGGCGCATCGTCCAGCTCGGCGTCTCCGCCGCGACGCCGGAGGAGGCCTGGGCCGCGCTCGACGATTCCGACATCGAGATCCTGCAGGTCGCGACCTCGCTCCTCGATCTGCGCCTGCATCGGCAGGGATTCTTCCCGCGCGCCCGCGAGGCCGGGCGCACGGTCTACGTCCGCAGCATCTATCTCCAGGGTGTCGCCCATCTCGGCTCGAGCCGCTTGCCGAGCGCCCTCGCGGAGCTCTCCGCGGCGCTCCGGACGATCGAGGGCTTCGCCGCCGAGCTCGGCGTGAAGCCGCGGACGCTCTACCTCGCGTTCGTACGCGAGCTGCCCGGCGTGCATCCCGTCCTCGGCTGCGAGACGGCCGATCAGCTCGCCCAGCTCCTGCGGGATTGGGAGGACGAGACGGTCGACGGCGCGCTGGTCGCCTCGCTGGTCGATCGGCTCCCTACGGCGCCCGCGGCCCTCGTCGATCCCTCGCTCTGGTCCGCGAGCGACGGAGCCGGGGCCGCGGCCCGCGCGGCGGAACGAAGCGGGAGCACCGGCGAAGCGGCGGCCCGCAGCCACGCCGGAAGCGGACCCGCCTGGATCTGCTGAGCGGCCTTCGGACGGGCCCGCAGCCCGCCGGCGGGGCTAGACTCGGCGGCCGAGCCGCGCCGAGCCGCGCGCGTTCGATCCGGAGGGATTTCGCGCGATGGGGGCGTATCAGCCGACCGATTCGAGGGGCTTCGCAAAGCCCGCGCGCTGGGAACGCTTCGCGCTCGTCTGCGCCCTTGCCGTCGCCCTCGCCGCGGCGGCTTCGCTCTGGGTGCGCGACGCCGAGGCGACCGAGACCCTCGTCGAAGGCATCGCCGCGCAGGTCGGCAACGACATCGTGCTCGTCTCCGAGGTGATGGAGATCGCTAGGCCCGTCGAGGAGCGCATGCGCGCAGCGGGCGCGCCGGAGTCGGAGGTCCAGAAAGTCCGGCGCGATGCGCTCGATCGACTGATCGAGGGCAAGCTGCTGACGTCCGTCGTCGAGCGGCTCGAGCTCGGCGCCGAGCGCGAAGAGATCGATTCCGCGATCGCGGCGATCGCCGAGGACAATGGCCTCACCGCCGAAGAGCTCTACGCGAGCATCGAGAGCCACGGCCTCACGGTCGATGAATACCGCAAGAAGATCCAGGGCGAGATCGAGCGCAGCAAGGTCGTGAACGCGATGGTCCGCTCGCGCGTCGAGGTGACCGACGACGAGCTGCGCAAGCTCTACGACGAGCGCTTCGCCAAGCAACCCTCGGGCGGCGAGGAGTTCTACCTGCGCCACATCGTCGTTCGCAGCGGCGGGCCGAGCGCGAGCAGCGC
>CAZFKD010000811.1:0-1589 GCA_964519695.1 uncultured Spirochaetaceae bacterium | reverse complement strand
TGGGCGAACATCACGCCGGCCGGTGCATGGGCCATCGCATGCGCGGCTGCGCCCGGATCGGCATGGCCCGCGGCATGGTCCGCGGCGTGGCCGGCCTCGCCGCCCGAGTCCGCTGCCGAAGCCGCCTCTCCGGCGACATCGCCATCGACGAGGATCCAATCGCGACCGGCCGAACGGCCGAGCGCCAGCGTCGCGAAGTCGATCCGCAGCCCGGCATCGAGCATCCATGCGTCGAAATCCGCAAAAGCCCGTTCGCCGCCCCCGCCCGCACGCCAGCTGCCCGCATGCCGCGCGTACTCGAAGCCGAGCTCGAACACGAACGCCCGCGCGAGCCGCTTCTGGACGACGATGCCTCCGGAGAGCGTGCCGAATCCCGAGAGGCGGTGGTCCGCGGAATACTCGCCCGGCAGCAGCGCATGCGAGAACGGCGTGAGCCCGATGATGTTGCCGCCGGGGTCGGACTCGATCAGCAGATGGGCCTGCTGCGTGATCACGAGCGGCTGGTAGAAATCGGCGGCGCCCTGGGTGTAGTAGCGGAGTCGCGGCGTCACGAGCCATGTCTTGCCGATCTGCTGTCGCCACTGCGCTTCGAGCGTGTGCGCGTCGATTCCCCAATCGTCGTGGTGGAGCACGTATCGCAGACTCGCCGCCGCATCGATCGCCTCGAAATCCTGCAGCAGCCGGCTCGACCAGGTCAGCTGATGCCGGTTGCCCGGTCGGCGCTCGAGCAGCGCGTGGACGTCGCCGAAGAAGCCGCCGGGCGGCGCGAGAAATTGCTGCGTCGGATCGATGAAGGCGACCTCGACGACCTTGTAGGGATTCGCGAGGAAGCCTTCGCTGCGTCGGAACTGAAACGAGGTCTCGAGCCGGGTGCTCGGGCGCAGGATCCGGCTCGCGCCGGCCGAGAGCGTCCAGTCCGAGCGATTCTCGCGCAGGACCGGCGCGCCGGAGGCGCGATTGCGGACGTCGCCGTCGTAGGCCGAGAAGTCGATGTAGGGGACGGCGTCGTGGTCGAAGCGGGCGTCGATCTCGCTCCGCGAGAAGCTCGCGGAGAGCTCGATCGTCGTCCGTTTCTGGTCGAGATCGATGCGGCCCGAGAGGCGCCCGAAGCCGGAGAGATAGTCGGGCTCGACCGAGACCCCGCCGACGGCGCCGAGCGCCGCGTCGTCCCACTCGTATTCGAGACCGAGATCGACCTCCTTGCGCGTCTCGGGAGAGGCGGAGGAGAGCGTATGCACCGGCCCGCGATCGCGGCGCCCGCTGAGCGTGCCGAAACGATCGGATTCGAGCACGCGGAGGTCTCCGTCGAAGAAGAGATCGCCCTCGATGAAGGGCGTCGCGCCGGAGACGCCGTCGGGCGCGCTCGCGCGATTGCCGAAGAGCGAGCGGGGCGCGGTCGTGATCGGCGTCGCGCCCGACCAGGTGTCCTGGTAGTAGTCGAGCGAGACGTTCAGCCGGTCGAGGAGCGATGCGGTCGCGCCGACGTTCAGATAGTCGACGTCGATCGGATCGAATCGGCTCGAGACGCCGGGGAGCTTGCGATCGTCTTCTTCGTAGCGGCCGTATTGGAGCCGGACCTCGTCGCGGGG
>CAZFKD010000810.1:0-1591 GCA_964519695.1 uncultured Spirochaetaceae bacterium | reverse complement strand
AGGAAGAGCGCGATCGGCAGCCAGAGACCGGCGACCGCGATGCCGCAGCCCAGCAGTCTCGAGACGGCCCCGCCGCCCAGCTGCTCGATTCCGTGCGAAGCGAGCAGCCCCGCCGCGACGAGGCCGCCGACGACCGCCGTGAGGGCGAGATCGATTCCCAGCCCGGGCAGCTTCGCGCTGCGCATCACGAGCGCGAGCGTCGCATAACGAACCAGCTCTGCGGCCGCCACGCCGGCGAGAGTTCCCGCGACCCCGAGGGCTAGGTGACCGAGCGGAAGGAAGGCGACCAGGGCGACGAATTTGGCGCCGTTGGCCAACGCGAGGACCTCGGGGCGCCCGAGCGCGAGTACCGCCGAGCCGCTCGACGCCTGCGGAATCTGGAACCACGCACCGATGGCGAGGATCTGCAACATCCATCCGGCCTCCGCATAACGCGCGTCGTAGAGGATCTCGACGAGCTCCGGACCGCCCGCCGCGAGACACGCGACGGGCAACGCACCGAGGACCAGCAACGGCCGCAGGCTGCGAATGTAGACCCGCCGCATGCCCTCCGGCTCGCATCCAACCCGGGAGAGGGCGGGAAAGAGGATCGAGTGTCCAATCTGCCACACGACCTGGGTCGGGATCGCGACCAGGGTCGCCGCGATGCTGAAGACGCCGAGGGTCGACACGGAGAGGAGTCGGCCGAAGATCAGGCGATCCGCCTGACCTGCGAGAAAGAAGAGGATCGTGCTGAGAAAGATCCACTTCCCGAAGCCGAGCAGCTCCGCCCGGGCGTGCTCGTCCCAGGCCAATCGGCAGCGGTGGGCGCCGGCCGCCCAGTGGCTGATCAGGAGCTTCGCGAGCGCGCCGACGAGCCCCCCCCAGACCAGCGCCCAGACCGAGGGCCAGTTCCATGCCCACGCCACGGTCGCGACCCCGGTGAGGAGCTGCCCCGAGACGTCGATGGCGGCCAGTCGCTTGACTTCGAGATGCCGCCGGAGCTGCAGGAGTCCCACGGAGTTGAAGCCCGCGGCGACGGTCGTGAGCCCGGCCGCGAGGATGAGCGGACGGAGCTCGGGCTGGCCATAGATCATGGCCATCGCGTCGGCGAAGAGTGCAGCGAAGATCCAGAGCACGAAGCCGCGGAGAATCTGGAGGGTCCAGGCCGTATTCAGGAACGCGGGGTCGTCGCCCCGCCGGCTCTGGACGACGCTCGAAGAGATCCCCATGTCCGAGAACATCGCGAGGCCGGTCATCAAGACGCTGATGAGGGCCATGAGGCCGAATGCCTCGGGGACGAGCAACCGCGTCAGGATCAGGTTGCTGACCATCCGCAGCCCGTACTCGGCGGCGAAGCGGATCGCCGTCCAGAGGCTGCCGTGGACCGCTCTCGTCGCCATGGACGGGCCGCGGGGCGGGCTCTCAGCGGGCCGATGCGCGCTCGGAGGCTGTGCCGGCGGCCGCTCGGGCTCCGCTGTATCGAGCGAATCGGGGTCTTGCACGAGGTGTCCGCCGGGTCCCGTCGAGCTGCAGGCACGATTCCAGTCCGGTGCCGGGCGCCGCGCTCCGCATCGGCTCGGAAGCGGCCGCACTATAGCGATCGGAGTCC
>CAZFKD010000809.1:0-1596 GCA_964519695.1 uncultured Spirochaetaceae bacterium | reverse complement strand
CGAGCCCGCGCCGCGCCTGCAGAACGGCGCCGAGGGCCGCGAGCACGACGATCTCGGCGGCCACGCTGGCGCGGGGCGCGAGCCCGAGGGGACCTCCTTCTTCTTTTACGCCGGCGTCCAGGGTCACGTCCGCGAGCGCCGCGAGCGGGGAGGCGAGCCCGCCGGTCACTGCGACGAGGCGCCCGCCGTAATCGCGAACCGCCCGCGCCGCGAGCAGGCATTCCGAGGTCGTCCCGCTGTTGCTGATCGCGATCACGACGTCGCCGGGCACGACCTGACCGAGGCTGCCATGCAGCGCCTCGGTCGCGTGCAGGAAGGTGGCGGGAATCCCGGTCGAGGAGAGCAGGCTCGCCGCATAATGCGCGACGTGTTCGGGCTTGCCGACGCCCGTGACGTGGACACGGCCGCCATTCGCCTCCGCGGCCTCGATCAGCTCGGCCGCCGCCAGCAGCGACACGCCGTCGTGTCGATCGACCAGAAGAGCGAGCTCGCGAGCCGCGACCTCGAGCACCCTTCGCCCGACCGCGGCCTGCGCGCCCGCCGCTCGCGCCGCCCCGGCCATCGTCTTCTTCGAGGTCGACGCCTCCGCAGCGAGCGCGACGAAGGCGGCCCAGCGCGCGTCCTTCGGCTTCGCCCCGTCGTAGAGCGCGAGCACCCGCGCTCGCAGCGAGTCCGGCTCTTCCGGAAACGCACCCATTCGCTCGACGCAGGCCGCGCCGCACGCATTTCCGAGCCGTGCCGCGTCGAGCGGCGAGAGCCCCATCGCCTCGCCGGCGAGATAGCCGCCGAGAAAGGCGTCGCCCGCGCCGGTCGAATCGACGACGCGCTTCAGGCGATAGGCGGGGACGCGCCGACAGCCGTCGGCGTCGCAGACGAGCGAGCCCGCGGCGCCGTCGGTGATCACCACGCGCGCGACCCCATGGACCGCGCGCAACCGGCGGGCGAGCTCGCCCAGACCCGCAACGTCGGGGAACAGCTCCCGGGCCGCCGCGGCCGTCGGCTTCAGCAGATCGGCCGCACGCAGCACCGCGTCGAAGGTCGCTCGATCGCCGAGCGTCGCGAGCGCGTCGCTCGGCAGGACGTCGAGATCGACGACGGTCGAGAGGCCCTTCGCATGGGCGAGCTCGAGGGCGGCGAGCGTCGCGTCGAGGGGCAGCTGCGAGATCTCGGTCGAGAGCCGGCGGCCGCGGGCGATGAAGTCGGCATGATCGCGGCGGACGTGCTCGGGGCGGGTCTCGGCCGTCGCCCCGGCGGCCATGTAGATCGCGCGCTCGCCCTCGGCGTCGACGAAGATCTCGGCGATCGACGAGGCGCTGCCCGAGAGGTCGAGGCTCGTCGCTATGCCGTGGGCCGCCATCGCCCGGCGCAGCGCGCGACCGGCGTCGTCGTCGGCCTGGCGCCCGAAGATCCCGACCGGCAGCCCGAAGAGGGCCGCCCAGCCGAGCTGGTTCAACATCAGGCCGCCGATCCGGCGCTGCACCGGCGCTTCGCCCGGCGCGGCCTCGAGCAATCCCTTCTCGTTTGCGCCGAGCACGCGGCGCGTGCGGTGCATGCGATCGATCACCATGCTGCCGATGCCGACGAGCTCGAGCGCGT
>CAZFKD010000808.1:0-1602 GCA_964519695.1 uncultured Spirochaetaceae bacterium | reverse complement strand
ACCGAAAAGACCTGCGCAACGTCGCCATCATCGCCCACGTCGACCACGGCAAGACGACGCTCGTCGACGGCCTGCTGCGGACCTGCGGCGCCTTCCGCGCCAACGAACAGGTGGCAGAGCGGGTCATGGACTCCGGCGACATCGAGCGCGAGCGCGGCATCACGATCCAGAGCAAGAGCACCTCGATCGAATACCAGGGCGTGCGCATCCAGCTCGTCGATACGCCGGGCCACGCCGACTTCGGCGGCGAGGTCGAGCGCGTGCTCGGCATGGCCGACGCGGCGCTGCTGCTCTGCGACGCCTACGAAGGCGTGATGCCGCAGACGCGCTTCGTGCTGCGCAAGGCGCTCTCCCACGGACTGCGCCCGATCCTCGTCGTCAACAAGATCGACCGGCCCGAAGAGCGCGCGGAAGAAGTCGTCAACGAGGTCTTCGATCTGCTCGTCGAGCTCGGCGCGAACGATACGCAGCTCGAGTTCCCCGTCGTCTATGCGTCGGCCAAGCAGGGCGTCGCGTCGCTCGTCTATGACCCGGAAAAGAAGGGCGGCGAGATGAAGGACCTGACGCCGGTCCTCGACACGATCCTGCGACACGCGCCGCCGCCGCTTGTCGACGAGGCGGGCTCGCTGCAGTTCCAGGCCGTGACCCTCGGCTACGACTCCTTCGTGGGCCGGCTCGTGATCGGCCGCGTGATGCGCGGCAGGATGCAGCGCGGGATGAGCGCGATCCGCGTCCGGGAAGACGGCGGATTCGATTCCTTCCGCATCACGAAGCTCTTCGGTACCCGCGGCATCCACCGCGTCGAAATCGAGGAGGCGCGAGCCGGCGACATCGTCATCGTCGCCGGCGTCGAGACGATCGACGTGGGCGATACGGTCTGCGAGCCCGGCAAGACCGAGGCGCTGCCCCGCATCGCGATCGACCCGCCGACGATCCGGATCCACGTCTCGGTGAACAACTCGCCCTTTGCCGGCCGCGACGGCAAGTTCGTCACGAGCCGCCAGATCGGCGATCGGCTCGATCGCGAGGTCATGTCGAACGTCTCGATCAAGATCGAGCGCACCGACCGCCAGGACGTCTTCGCCGTCTCGGGTCGAGGCGAGCTCCAGCTCGCCGTCCTGATCGAGACGATGCGCCGCGAGGGCTACGAGTTCGCCGTCTCGCGGCCGGAGATCATCGTGCAGATGGTCGACGGCAAGGCCTGCGAGCCCGTCGAGGAGGTCGTCGCCGACGTCCCCGAGACCGCTGCCGGCTCGGTCATGGAGAAGCTCGCGCAGCGCAAGGGCCGCATGACCTCGATGGAGCACCACGGCGCCCGGGTCCACATGCGCTTCATGGTGCCGTCGCGCGGCCTGTTCGGATATCGCAGCGAGTTCCTGACGGATACCCGCGGTGAAGGCCTGCTCTACCGCAGCGTCGAGGGCTTCGAGCCCGTCGCCGGTGACCTCCCGGGTCGCAGCGTGGGTCCGGTCGTATCGACGGACCAGGGGAGGACGACGCCCTACTCGATCTTCAAGATCCAGGAGCGCGCCACGCTCTTCGTGGATCCCGGCGTCGACGTCTACGAGGGCCAGATCGTCGGCGAGAACCGCCGGCCCGGCG
>CAZFKD010000807.1:0-1603 GCA_964519695.1 uncultured Spirochaetaceae bacterium | reverse complement strand
CGATCACGCCGCCCAGCTCGCCGCGCGGCGCCGGCGGGCGGATGCGAATGCAAGGCGCGACTGGAAGCGCGAAGCGAGAGGGAGCGAGAAGTCATGAGCGGAATTCGGCGGTTGCGGGAGATCGGGCATTTCGATCGCGAGGTCGACGTGCTCGTCATGGGACTCGGGATGGCGGGCGCCGCCGTCGCGCTCGAAGCGAAGGCCGCGTGCGCCGACGTGCTCGTCGTCGAGCGATCGGGCGCGGGCGGCGGCGCATCGGCGCTCTCGGGCGGCCTCGTTTACATGGGCGGCGGCACGCCGGTCCAGAAGGCTGCGGGCTTCGAAGACAGTGAAGAGAACATGTTCAAGTTCCTGATGGCCGTGTCCAGTCCCGGAGCGGATGAAGAGAAGATCCGCGTCTTCTGCGCGGACTCGGTCGAGCATTTCCACTGGTTCGAGAAGCAGGGCGTCCCCTTCAAACGCAGCTTCTACGACGAGCCCGGCCTCGAATCGCGCACCGACGATTGCCTCGTCTACACCTCCGGCGAGGACTGCGCGCCCTGGAACACGATCGCCACGCCGGCGCCGCGGGGCCACAAGGCGAAGGTCGTCCAGAAGGGCGGCCCCTTCCTGATGAAATGCATTTTCGAGGCCGTCGGCCGTGAGGCAATCCCGGTCCTCGTGGATACCCGCGGCGAGACGCTGGTCGTCGCGGACGATGGCGTCGTCTGCGGTCTCGTCGTCAAGAACGCCGGCCGCGAATACGCCTTCCGCGCGCGTCGCGGCGTCGTGCTCGCGGCGGGCGGCTTCATCATGAACGAGGCGATGTGTGCCCTGCATGCGCCGGTCCTGAACCGGATCACCGATCGCAATGGAACGCCGGGCGACGACGGCACCGGCATCCTGCTCGGCGAGTCCGCCGGCGGGACCGCGATCCGCATGCATCTCGGCGAGGTCGCGCTCCCCTACACGATCCCGAACCAGCTCTCGAAGGGCGTCTATCTCAACGTCCGGGGCCAGCGATTCATCAACGAGGACACCTATCACGGCCACGTCGGCATCGCCGGCCTCTACAAGGAAGCGGGCGAGCTCTTCCTCCTGCTCGACGACGCGACCTTCCGCCGCGGCCTCGTCGGCCTCCAGCCGACCTGGGTCGCCGAGACCTTCGAGGAGCTCGAGGCCGAGGCGGGCTTCCCGGCCGGATCGCTCGTCGAGACGATGACGCTCTACAACCGGCATGCCGCGGAAGGCCGCGATCCCGTCTTCGGCAAGCGCCCGGAGCGGATCGTGCCCCTCGTGAATCCGCCCTATGCGCTGGTCGATTGCCGCGTCTCCGAGGGCGCGATCTGGTCGGGCTTCACGATCGGCGGCCTGCGGACCAGCGTCGACGGCGAGGTCCTCGACTACCAGGCACGGCCGGTCCCCGGCCTCTACGCCGCGGGCCGGACGGCGGCGATCTTCAGTGGCCATGGTTATGCGGGCAGCGGCGCCTCGCTCGCGGACGCGAGCTATTTCGGACGGCGGACGGGCAGGGCGGTCGCGCGCACCGGCGGTCGCTGAATCCGGCGGCTCCCCGCCCGTTCCCGAGCGCGCGCCCCGGCGGCGCATCCAGAGGAGATCCCAT
>CAZFKD010000806.1:0-1604 GCA_964519695.1 uncultured Spirochaetaceae bacterium | reverse complement strand
TCGACGAGATCGCGAGCCGCCTCGAGCAGATTCGCGGCGAGACGCTGATCGATGCCCATGGCCTGCGCAGCTGGAGCTCGGGCGCTCGGCGCCACGTCGATCTGCACGTCACGGTGCCGCGCTATTTCGACGTCGATCGGATCCACGCCATCCACGACGAGATCGAGGCCACGCTCTTCGACGGCGAGCAGCAGAGCGGCGACGTCGTCGTCCATTTCGACCCCTGCGACCCGGGGCTCTGCTGCCATTGTCGCATGTCGAATTGCCCGATCCGGGCGGCGGCGTTCGCCGAGGGGCTCCTCTTCGACCGGGAGCGGATCACGCGGGAGGATGCGATCTCCCACTGGCGCCGCCGGGTTCAGCCGTCGACGGAGGTGGCGCCCGTGATCTCGTCCGCGTAGAGGTGGATGCGGGTATAGATGTCGTAGCTGTCGCGCTCGGAGATCTCGCGGTCCGAGAGCGTCGCCGTCAGGTGGTCGAGGAAGCGCGCGAGGTGGCGGGTCCGGATCCCGAGCGGGGCATGGATCTCGCGCAGCGGCCGGCCCGAGTAGCCGATCGGGCCGCCGAGGGCGGCGGCGAAGAACTCGCGCTGCATCCGGCGCAGACGGTCGGTCGGAACGCCCTCGAAAAAGGGCGCGAGCAGGGGATCTGCGAGCACACGCTGGTAGAACGCGTCGATGAGCGCCGCGATCGCCCGCTCGCCGCCCAGCCGTTCGTAGAGGCTCGCACCGGCCATCATCGCAGCCCCGGCCGCACGTCCTCTTCGAGGAACGAGATCACGGCGCTCGAGAACACGTCGTTCTGATCGCCCGCCACCATGTGGGCCGCGTCCTTCACGTCCGCGAGCTTCGCGTGCGGGATGCGCCGCAGGAAATCCTGCACCCCCTCCTCGGTCACGACGTCCGAGAGCTTCCCGCGGACCAGCAGCGTCGGGACGCGGATATGGGCGAGGGCGACCTCGAAGAGCGCCTCGAAATCGGGGCTTGGAACCTCGGTCGCCCCGCGCAGCATGAAGCGCGGATCCCAGTGCCAGTACCAGCGGCCGTCGCTCTTGAGTCGCAGGACCTTCTGCAGGCCGGCGGGATTCGCCTTGCGCTTGCGATTCGGCGTATAGGCGGCGATCGCGGCAGCGGCCTCGTCGAGGGAGGCGAAGCCGCCGATCCCCGACATCATGAAATCCTTGATGCGGTCGATGCCTTCGGGATTGGTCTGATGCGTGATGTCGACGATCACGAGCGCCGAAGAGACGACGCGATCCGAGTTGCCCTCGGCGAGGATCGCCGAGACGCCGCCGAGCGACGCGCCGACGAGGACGGGCGGGCGCCCGAGCTGATCGCAGACGCTGATGCAGTCGGCGGCATAGCTCGTGAACGAGTAGTCGCCGTTCGGCGCCCAGCTGCTGTCGCCATGGCCCCGCAGATCCATCGACACCGCGCGCCAGCCCGCGCGCGCGAGCGCCTCCGCGGTTCCGCCCCAGGCGTGGCGTGTCTGGCCGCCGCCGTGCAGCAGCAGGACGGGCCAGGCGTCGGGCTCGCCCCAGACCTCGGCCGTCAGCGAGAGGCCCTCGAAGCCCTGGAAGCGGGTGATCGTCGACTGCATCCCGT
>CAZFKD010000805.1:0-1608 GCA_964519695.1 uncultured Spirochaetaceae bacterium | reverse complement strand
TCGCCGCCGCCTCGAAGCGCGCCGGCAAGGAGCAGTATCTCGTCCCCTATTTCATCGCGAGCCATCCGGGCTCCTGCGTCGACGACATGATCGAGCTCGCGCTCTACTTGAAGCGCCACGGCTATCGCCCGCGCCAGGTCCAGGACTTCATCCCCGCGCCGATGGACATCGCGACCTGCATGTATTGGACGGGGCTCGACCCGTTCACCCTCGAGCCGGTCGAGAGCGCCCGCCGCCTCACCGACCGCCAGGTCCAGCGCGCGCTGCTGCAGTTCTTCGCGCCCGAGAACTGGGCGACCGTGCGCGAGACGCTGCTGCGCGCGGGGCGGGAGGATCTGATCGGGGACGGGCCGGATTGCCTGATCCCGGCGCGACCGCCGCGACCGAAGCCCGGCGACGACCGCGGTCGAGGGTCGAAGCCCGGCGACGACCGGGGGCGAGCGCCCGGCTCGGCGCCGAGCGAAGGTTACCGCCGGCCGGCGCGGGAGCGCGGTCGACGTTAGGTCGCGATCGTCGGCGATCGCATGCGATTGCAGGCCGGCGTCAGGTCGCGCCGCCGCCGCCCTCGACCTCGGCGCGCACGCTCGCGACGTGGACGATCCCGAACAGGAAGGTCTGCCAGAGATTCTCGGCGAGCGGGCGCGCGCTCTTCCGCAGCAGTCCGAAGAACGCGATGCATTCGACGACGTGGACGACCGCGAGCACGCCGAAGAGCGTGCGGCCGAATTCGGCGAGGCGCGCGGTCTCGAGCGGCGGGAAGAAGCAGGCGGTCGTCAGCAGCCAGGTCGAGCCGATCAGGGCCTTCGCGATCGAGTGGAACGTCTGGGTGGCCGGCGGGCGGCTGGGCGGCATCGGGCTTCTCCTGGGCGGGCAGTGGAACGTGGACGGGCCGGGGTTCGGGTCCGGAAACGGCACGCGATTCGAATCTCGTCGAAGAGTCGATCAGCGCGCCGCCCAATGCCAGGCCAGCGTGATCGCGGCGACGCTGGCGACTGCGGCGAAGCCCTGGGCCATCGGGCCGGGGCGGGGCCGCCGCGCGAGCGGGAAGGCGAGGGCGATTCCCGCGAGCGAGCCGACCGCGAGGCCGAAGAGATGGGCGGCGAGATCGATCCTCGGCCCGGCGCCGCCGAGCATCGCGACGATCGCGAGGCCGGCGCCGAGGGCGACCCAGGCGCCGCGGCGGCCGCCCACGTGCTGATGGCGCCGCCAGGCGGCGAGGCCGGCGAGCACGCCGACCAGGCCGAAGACGCCCGTCGAGGCGCCGATCGAGCTGTGGGCGGCGCCGTGATAGACGGCGTTGGCGAGGTTGCCGAGGGTGCCCGTGACGAGGAAGCAGGCGAAGGCGAGGCCGAGCCCGAGCCGCCCGGCCAGCGCGAGGAGGAAGAAGCCGCCGAAGAGGGCGTTGCCGACGGTGTGGCCGAGGTCGGCGTGCAGCGTCAGCGCGGTCAGCGTCCGGAAGAGCTCGCCCGAGAGGACGAGCACGGCCTGGTTCTCGCCGAGATCGACGATCGCGCGCAGCCGGCCCGCCCGCTCGACCCCGAGCTGGAAGGCGACCAGGCCGAGCGCGCCGACCACGGCGAGGGCGAGCTCGAAGGACGA
This sequence comes from uncultured Spirochaetaceae bacterium, assembly GCA_964519695.1. Lineage (GTDB taxonomy): Bacteria > Myxococcota_A > UBA9160 > UBA9160 > UBA4427 > UBA4427. The sequence continues at coordinate 9 of CAZFKD010000805.1, read as the reverse complement.
AGCGGGCGC
>CAZFKD010000804.1:0-1624 GCA_964519695.1 uncultured Spirochaetaceae bacterium | reverse complement strand
CCTCGGTGCGCCCGCCTATCGCAAGTTCGACCTCGAGGCCTGGATGCCCGGCCGCGGCGAGGGCGGCGACTGGGGCGAGATCACGAGCACCTCCAACTGCACCGACTTCCAGGCCCGCCGCCTGAAGGTCCGCTTCCGCCGCACGCGCGATGGCGAAGGCGCGAGCAAGAAGAACGAGCTCGTGCATACGCTGAACGGCACGGCGATCTCGAACGCCCGCGCGATCGTGGCGCTGCTCGAGAACCACCAGCAGAAGGACGGGAGCATCCGCATTCCCGCCGCCCTCGTCCCCTACCTCGGCATGGATCGCATCGGACCGCGCTAGTCGCCCCATGCGCCACGGGAGCCCCCGATGCCCGGCGACTCCCCGCCTCGTTCGACTGCGTCCGATGCGCCTGCGAGCTTCGTGCTCGGGACCGCCGGCCACATCGACCACGGCAAGACCGCGCTCGTCCGCGCCCTGACCGGCCAGGACACCGATCGCCTGCCCGAGGAGAAGGCGCGCGGCATCACGATCGAGCTCGGCTTCGCGGCTCTCGATCTCGCGGAGGGCGTCCGGCTCGCGGTCGTCGACGTGCCGGGCCACGAGCGCTTCGTGCGCGCGATGGTCGCGGGCGCGTCGGGACTCGATCTCGTGATGCTGGTCGTCGCGGCGGACGAGGGCGTGATGCCGCAGACGCGCGAGCATCTCGCGATCTGCTCGCTGCTCGGCATCGAGCGCGGCCTCGTCGTGCTGTGTAAATGCGATCTGGTCGACGCCGAGATGCTCGCACTCGCAGAGGAGGAGGTCCGCGAGCTGCTGTCCGGCGGCGCCCTCGCGGGCGCGCCGATCGTCGCGGCGAGCGCGCGGACGGGCGAAGGCATCGACCGGGTGCGCTCGACGATCGCGGCCCTGGTCGCGGGGCTGCCGGCGCGCGCGCGCGACACGCGGCCGTCGCGGCTCTTCGTCGACCGCGTCTTCGAGATGCGCGGCTTCGGCACGATCGTGACCGGGACCTGGTCGGGCCGCCCGCGCGCCGTCGGCGCGCTCGTCGCGATCGAGCCGGGCGGGCGCCGCGCGCGCATCCGCGGACTCGAGCGCCATGGCGAAGCCGTCGCGGAGGCGCGCGCCGGGGAACGCACGGCCGTGAATCTCCAGGGCATAACTCTCGCGGACGTCCATCGCGGCGACGTCCTCTGCGAGCCGGACGCGCTCCTCGCGACGACCGTCTTCGACGCTGCGATCGACTGGCTCGCCGGGAGCGAACCGCTCGAGGAGGCGATCGCCGTCGAATGCCTCGCCGGGACGAGCGAGCGCCGGGCGAGGATCGCGCCCATCGGTCCGGCGGGCATCGGCCCGGGCGGCCGCGGCTTCGCGCGCATCCACGTCGAGGGCGAGCCGCTGCCGCTCCTGCCCGGCGATCGGTTCGTCGTGCGCGGCTTCGCGCGCGACGCCGGCATCGGCGGGACCCTCGGCGGCGGCCGCGTCGTCGACGTCGCGCCGCCCCATCGACGGCGAAGCGATCCGAGGCTCGCCGAAGAGCTCGCGCGTCTTGCCGACGAAGATCTCGCGGACGGGCTGCGCGTCCGGATCGAGCGTGCCGGGCTGGCCGGTACGACGCGCGCGCAGCTCGCCCGCGAGACG
>CAZFKD010000803.1:0-1630 GCA_964519695.1 uncultured Spirochaetaceae bacterium | reverse complement strand
CGGCGCCGCGCGCGACGATCTCGCCGGCGAACTCGTGGCCGTAGACCTTGCCGCGTTCCATGCCGGCGTCGCCCGTCCAGGTGCTGACGTCGGTCGCGCAGATTCCGCAGCGCTGGATCCGGACGAGGATCTCGTCGGGTCCGAAGGCGGGAATGGGCCGCTCTTCGATGCGGAAGGGCTCGCGCGGACCGGTGTAGACGGCGACCTTCATCGGCGGGGGATTCCTCTCATCGCGCAGAGCTCCCGTCCATCTTGCCGAGGGCGCCCGACTCGCGCACGCCGTCGGCCTACCATCGCCGGCGCATCTGCGCGCCCATCCGCCGCCGCCGCAGCTGCGCGTCGCGCTCGGCGGGCGCGACGACCGGCGTGTCCGCCGGCAGGAGGTCGCGGATCTCCGCGAGCTTCACGCGCTGAAGGGTCGGGCAGGGCGCCGAGCTCGCCTGGTTCCAGCGGTTCTGGATCACGCCCCGGAGCCTTCCGGCCGGATCGAGCCAGTTGGGGACGCCCGGATCCCGGACGGAGAGGACGGCGCGAAAGTGCCCATCCGCGTCGAGCCGCGCCTGATGGCCGTTCAGGCTCGACTGGCGATGGGTCCAGTCGATCGTCGCGAAGAGCTCGTCGGCGAGCATGAAGGACCAGTAGCGGACCTGCTCCGGAACGTCCGTCTCGATCACGAGGGCTTCGTCCTCTGCGATCTCGAAGAGCGTCTCGAGGTAGACCTGGGGCCAGGAGCGGCCGGTGAAGCCGCTGTAGTCGGTGACCTCGAAGCGGTTGAAGACGTTCTTCTTGCGGCTCGCATCGAGATGGATCAGCCAGTGCTGGATGCTGTACTCCATCCACTGCGCGATCTCCTCCATCCGTTCGGCGATCTCGGGCGCGCTCGGGCGCGGGCGCATCGCCGGGGCATCGAGCCGCTCGATCGCCATGCGGGCGTCGACCTCGTTCTCCCAGTCGACCATCGCATGGCGGACGCCGAGATTCGTCGCGCTCGGGTCGAGCCGCCACCAATCGCCGCGCCAGTCCTTCGGCCGCTCGGCGCTGAGCACGACGTCGAAGCGACCATCGGCACCGATGGAGAGGGTATCGACGTCGTGGTTCGCGAGGCCGGGCTTCGGCGAATCGGTGCGCGTGAAGTAGGTCTCGCTGATCGTGACGAAGACGAAGCGGGACGTGCCGCGATGGCCGCTGATTCGATAGGTCCCCGCGCCGCGGATGGGGGCGTAGGTGTAGACGAAGTCGGGGACGGGGGCGGCGAAGTTGAGGGCCTGCGAGAGCATGGGGACGAATTCGGGATAGTCCGGATCGTTCGCGACGAGCCCGAAATGCCCGCCGGCGAGGGCCGAGAGCATCATCTGGTAGAGTTCCTGGCGATCGCGCGCATCGGAAGGGTCGCGCAGCCGCGCGACGAGGCGGTCGGCGACGGGGACCCAGCGGGCGAGGTAGTCGTTCCATTCGGGCATTCGGCTCATGACAACTGCTCCCGGATCTCGTCGGCGGACAGACCGTAGTCCTCCGGTGTCTCCGCGCGGCGGCCGCGGGCGAGGATCGCGTCGCGCGCGGGCTGGGCGCGGATCCAGTCCTGCATGCGAGCGGAGACCTCGGGCATCAGCTCGAGATCGAAGCGCGCGTA
>CAZFKD010000802.1:0-1630 GCA_964519695.1 uncultured Spirochaetaceae bacterium | reverse complement strand
CCGAGACCATGAGCGGGAAGCGCTCGGTGATGCCGCCGGGATGGATGCCGGTGCCGTGGAGCGTCGAGCGGCCTTCGCGGCAGGCGGCCTCGATCTCGCGGTTGTCGAGGCGCTTCGGATAGATCCAGCCGAGGGGCGTCACGACGTTCTTGCCCGAACGCAGGATGCGCACGAGCACCTTCGGATCCGCCATCAGCGGGCTGTAGACGACGCAATCGGCCTCGAGCGCGAGCAGCGCGTCGACGTCGCGGGTCGTCCGCACGCCGATCGGCGCACGGCCGACCAGCTCGCCGACGTCGCGCCCTTCCTTCGCCGCGCCGTGGACCCAGCAGCCGACGAGCTCGAGCTCCGGATGGTCGAGCACGCCTTCGATCGCGGCGCGGCCGACGCCGCCCGTCGCCCATTGGATCACCTTCCAGGTCATGACTTCCCCTAACGTCCGCGGAACACGGGCGGGCGCTTCTCGAAGAACGCCTTGCCGGCCTCGCGGAAGTCCTCGGTATTGCAGGAGAGCAGCTCGATCGCGATGCCCGAATCCATCACGAGGTTCATGCTCTGGCGCAGATGCTGGTTCAGGACCTGCTTGGTCCAGCGCAGGGCGATCGGCGGCGCCGCCGCGAGCTTCTTCGCATGGGCGATCGCGCGATCCATCAGCTCGGCGGCCGGGACGCAGTGGTTGACGAGGCCCATCTCCGCAGCGCGCGGGCCGGGGACGAGCTCGCTGCCCATCAGCATCTCCTTGGCGCGGTGGGGGCCGACGAGCAGCGGCCAGATCACGGCGCCGCCGTCGCCCGCGACCATGCCCATGCCGACGTGGGTATCGCCGATCTTCGCGTCGTCCGCCGCGTAGATGATGTCGCAGAGCAGCGCGAGGGTCGCGCCGAGGCCGGCCGCGACGCCCTGCACGGCGGCGATGACCGGCGCCTCGCAGTGGACCATCTCCATGACGAGCCGGCGCGAGGGCCGGATCATGTCGAAGGGCGTCGGATCCTTCGGATAGAAATCGACGAGGTCGCCGCCGGCGCAGAACCCCCTGCCCTCGCCCGCCAGCACGATCGCGCCGACGTCGGGATCGGTGCCGAGGGGATGCCAGATCTCCTCGAGACCGCGGTGCATCGCGAGGTTGACGGCGTTGCGCTTGTCCGGGCGGTTCATGCGGACGATCGCGATGCGGTCCTCGATGTCGATCTTCAGGTGGTGTTCGGCGGCGAATTTCTGGTAGTCCACGTCTGCTTCCCTCGTTCGAGTTCGTTCGTCTTGGTTCGTCGTCGTTCGGACCCGGCGGTCCCGTTCCGTCCCTCGCCGAGATCGGCACCGTCAGGCGGCGCCCTGCTTCTCCGCCTTCTCCCGCGCCGCGATCCGATCGGCTCGCAGCGCCGCCCGGCGGACCTTGCCCGCGTCGTCCTTCAGCATCTCGCGGACCAGCTCGAAGCTGCGCGGCACCTTGTAGCGCACCAGCCGCTCTTCGACGTGGCGGCGGAGCTCCGGCTCCGAGACGGGCTCCGCGATCTGCACGATCGCGTGCACGATGGCGCCGAGATCGTCGTCCGGCAGCCCGATCACCGCGCAGGCGACCACCGCCGGATGCGACTCGATCGCGCCCTCGACCTCGGCGGGATAGACGTTCGCG
>CAZFKD010000801.1:0-1632 GCA_964519695.1 uncultured Spirochaetaceae bacterium | reverse complement strand
CCCGCGGGCCCGGATTCGAACGGAATCAGGAAAGGTTACCCGTGGGTAACGGCGCCGTCGAAGGGGTCGCGCCGCTCGAGCCACTCCTGGCGCGACAGTCGGTAGAGGACGTGGCGTCGCAGCCGATGCCGACCCCGAGGATCAGGCGGCCGCGCGAGAGGACGTCGAGCGTCGCCGCCTCCTTCGCGATGTAGAAAGGATGGCGCTGGGGCAGGATGATGATCCCCGTCGCGAGCCGGATCTTCGTCGTCACCGCCGCCGCATACGCGAGCCAGATCAGCGGATCGGGGATCGGCGCGTCGTCGGCGCCGGGCATGCGGCCGTCGCGGCTGTACGGATACTGCGATTGATAGCCCTTCGGTACGACGACGTGCTCGACCGTCCAGAGCGATTCGAACCCGACCGACTCGGCGGTCCGGGCGAGATGGACGAGGCCTTCCGGCTGACCGAAGGGGCCGACGTTCGCGAACATGAGACCGAATTGCACGGCGCTGCCCCCTCTTCGATTCCGGCCTTTATACCACGTCCCGAAGCGCGACCCCGCGTGCCCGATCCGCCGCAGACGCCGTCCCGGCGCGCGGTGCCACGGCTATATTCGCGGCGCCCAAAAACCCCAGGAGCCAGGACCATGAGCCCGAAGGCCGATCCGAACGCCCTCCCGTCCCAGCCGCGGCGCGCCGCGAGCATCGAAGCCTGGGACGACGAATTCGAGGTCGTCGTCGTCGGCTTCGGCGTCGCCGGCGGGGCAGCGGCGATCGAGGCGGCGCGGGCGGGCGCAAAGACCCTGATCCTCGAGCAGGCGACCCGCGGCGGCGGCGCGACCGCGCTCTCCGAGGGCACGATCTATTTCGGCGGCGGAACCCGCGTCCAGAACGCGACCGGCTTCGAAGATTCCTACGAGAACATGCTGGCCCATGTCCGCGCCGCCGCCGGCCCGACCGCCGACCCCGAGAAGGTCCGCCTCTACTGCGAGCAGAGCCTCGAGCATTTCGCGTTCTTCGAGAGCATCGGCGTCGAGTTCAAGGACACCTTCTTCGCCGACAAGGTCATCTTCCCCCCGACCGACGATTGCCTCATCTATTCGGGCAACGAGGAGGCCTGGCCCTTCTCGCAGGAGGCGAAGCCCGTCCCCCGCGGCCACAAGCCGAAGAAGCAGGGCAGCGCCGGCGCCTACATCATCGAGCAGATGATCGACGCCGCGACGAAGCTCGGCGCCCTGATCCGCAACGAGACCCGCGCCCTGACCCTCGTCCGCGACGACGCGGGCCGCGTCGTCGGCGTGATCACGAAGCACGCAGGCCGCGAATCCGCGATCCGCGCGACCCGCGGCGTCATCCTGACGACGGGCGGCTTCATCATGAACCGCGCCATGGTCGAGCACTATGCGCCCGATCTCGCGAAATGCCGCTACCCGATCGGGAGCGAAGGCTGCGACGGCAGCGGCATCCGGATGGGCATGGGCGTCGGCGGCGCCGCCGTCAACATGCACGAAGGCCTGATGACGACGGCCTTCTTCCCGCCCGTCACGCACATCAAGGGCCTGCTCGTCAGCGCCCAGGGCCAGCGCTTCATCAACGAGGACTGCTACCACGGCCGCGTCACCGACGCGATCGCCCAGAAGGCCGACGGCCG
>CAZFKD010000800.1:0-1639 GCA_964519695.1 uncultured Spirochaetaceae bacterium | reverse complement strand
TCACGCGCGGCGGCGCGCGACGCGAAGCTCTCGGCGGCGTCGCTCGCGATCTCGATGCTCGAAGAATCCCCGAAGACGCGGATCGCACCGACCTGCCCGCTCTCGATTCCGCCGCGCCGACAAACATGCGAGAGCAGCCTCGCCGGCGTCGCCCCTGCGACTTCGCCCCAGCTGATCTGGAAGGTCTCGAAGCCGCCGGCGTCGGGACGCGCGCGGCGCGGGGCCGGCGCGCGATCGCCGTGGGGCCCGGCATCCGAGCGCTCGGCCCGGTCGCTGCGCTCTCGCCGGTCGGGGCGATCGTCGCGCACGTTTCGATCCCCGCGATCTCCGCGGTCCGCGCGCTCCGGCCGACCGCGCTTGCCCGGCCGATCGTCCTGGAAGGGATCGAGGCCGACGACGTCCATCGGCTCGCACGGCGGCTTCGGCTTCGCCATCTCGAGCAGCGCCGCGACGATCTCGATCGGATCGCGCTCCTCGAGCAGCTGCTTCGCGGCCATGCGCTGGGCCTCGTCGGGAGACGACTCGGCGAGTCGCTCGAAGAGGATCTTGCGCGCCTGCTTGTGGAGCGCCTTCTGGACCGCCTCGGGCCGCGGAACCGCCTGCCAGGAGACGGCGACGCGCGCCGACTGCAGCATGCGACCGACCTTGCGCGCCTCGGTGCCGAGCACGAGCAGGATGCTGCGCCCCGCGCGGCCGGCGCGGCCGGTTCGGCCGCTGCGATGGACGTAGGCCGCGGAGTTGCGCGGCGGATCGACGTGGATGACGGTGCTGATGTCGGGAACGTCGATGCCGCGCGCCGCGACGTCGGTCGAGACGAGGATCGGCAGCATTCCGCTGCGGAAGGCCGAGAGGGTTCGCGTGCGCTGCGCCTGCGGCAGCTCGCCGCTGAAGGGCGCGGCGCCGAAGCCGTCGGCGGCGAGCTTCTCGGCGAGCTCGGTCGAGTCGACGCGGCGGTTGACGAAGATGAGGCAGCGCGAGTCGCCCGCGAGCAGCAGGACGTTGACGAGCGCGGCGTAGGTCTCGTGACGCCGAATCGTGTAGGCGATGTGCTGGATGTCGGGATGGGCGTCGCCGGGCTTCGTTCCCTCGAGCGTCAGGGGATCCTGCTGGAAGCGATCGGCCAGGGCCTTGACCGCATGGGGGAAGGTCGCCGAGACGAGATGCGAAGACCGCTTCTCGGGGAGCTGGGCGAGGATCTCGTCGAGCTCGTCCTTGAAGCCCATGTCGAGCATCTGGTCGGCCTCGTCGAGGATCACGTGCTCGATGGCGTTGCAGGCGAGGGCGCCGTTGCGCATGTGGTCGAGCAGCCGGCCGGGCGTTCCGACGACGAAGGCCGGGCGGCGCGAGAGCGCGATCCGCTCGCGCAGGATCGAGGTCCCGCCGGTCACGACCTCGACGGTCGCTCCGGGCAGCGCCGCGAACAGCCATTTGAGCTCTTCCCGGACCTGCGCCGCGAGTTCGCGGGTCGGGACGATCACGAGCGCCCGCGGATGGGCGGCCGAGTCGCCGGCCGTCCGGGGCGACGCCTCGGCGGGGCGGTCCAGGAAATGGGAAGCGAGCGCGATGCCGATCGCGACGGTCTTGCCGGAGCCGGTCTGGGAGGAGACGCGCAGATCGCGGCCCGCGGACTCGGCGTCGA
>CAZFKD010000799.1:0-1639 GCA_964519695.1 uncultured Spirochaetaceae bacterium | reverse complement strand
GGCCGGGCGCACGGGGGCGATCGCCCCACCGCTGTGTCCCGCCGATCCGAGGTCTCCCTGTCCGGTCCGATCCCGCTGCATCAGGTCGACGCCTTCACGGACGTGCCCTTCCGCGGCAACCCGGCCGCCGTCTGCCTGCCGGACGGGCCGCGAGAGAGCAGCTGGATGCAGGCCGTCGCCGCCGAGATGAATCTCGCCGAGACGGCCTTCGTCTGGCGTGAAGGCGACGCCTATCGGCTGCGCTGGTTCACGCCGACGGTCGAGGTCCCGCTCTGCGGACATGCGACGCTCGCGAGCGCCCATGTCCTCTGGCGTGTCGGCGCCGTACCGACGACGGCCCCGATCGCCTTCGAGACCCTCTCCGGTCGCCTCGTCGCGGCGCCCGAAGGCGACTGGATCCGGCTCGACTTCCCGGCCCTGCCGCCGCGGCCCGAGCCGTGTCCGCCGCCCGCCGGCCTGCTCGACGCGCTCGCCATCGCCTCGGCACGCGTCCACGAAGTGCCGCGTCCGAAGGCCGCCGACGGCCCGAGCTGGCTCGTCGAGCTCGAGAGCGAGGCGGGGATCGACGAAGATCCGGTGACCGGCTCGTCCCACTGCTCGCTCGCGCCGTTCTGGGCCGCGCGCCTCGGGCGGAGCGAGCTCGTCGGCGTGCAGCTCTCGGCGAGAAACGGCACGGTTCGCGTGCGACACCGCGGCGAGCGCGTCGATCTGCTGGGGCGGGCCGTGACGGTCCTGCAGGGCGACCTCATCGCCTAGCCTGTTTCGCGCTGCGCCGCGCGGCGCAGACCACGAGGAGACGTCCCCATGACCCGTGCGACCGGCCTCGAGCGCCATGTCGGAGCCCTCCCGAGCTGGGAGGACGAACGCGCCATCCGCCATACGATGGATCTCTACGCCCATTCGATGGACTACGGCGAGGAAGAGATCTGGCGCGACTGCTTCACCGACGACGCGCTCTTCCTCGTCAGCGATGCCCAGAAGAGTTACGACGAGATCTACCGCGTCCAGGGCGACCGGACGCTGCGCGACTACATCGCGGCCTATCCGCGGCCGCCGGCGGTCTTCGCCAAGCACCTCTGCTCGCAGATCCTCGTCCGGGTCGAGGGCCGGACGGCGACGGCGGAGAGCTTCTGGGTCGCGATCAACTCCACGGGCGGCGTCGGCGGAGGCCAGCCGAACATCATGGCCTTCGGGCGCTACAAGGACCAGCTCGTCGCCTGCCCGGATGGACGCTGGCGCTTTCGCGAGCGCATCTGCGAGACCGAGTCGGCCAACTGGCCCGCGCCCGGGACGTACACCGATCGCGCGAACTTCGCGGGCAGCGGACACGAGGGCTGATCGGCGGCCAGCGACCGGACCCGACCTCGATGGGAGAGCGCATGCAGGACATCGACCTCGCCCGGGCACCGGTTCCGGATCTCCATGTGCGTCTCGCCGAAGCGCGGCGCCAGAGCCCGGTCGTGCCCGTCTGCTTCCATGGCCGCCCGGCCTGGCTGACGACGACCCACGCCGAAACACGCGCCGCCCTCGCCGACGAAGCGCGCTTTCCCTCGGCCAGCATCCAGGAGCCCCTCGTCGGCAAGACCATGCAATCGATGGTCGGCGACGAGCATCGGCGCAACCGCGCGCTGATCGCCTC
>CAZFKD010000798.1:0-1640 GCA_964519695.1 uncultured Spirochaetaceae bacterium | reverse complement strand
TCCCATGCGTTCGGCCAGCTCGCGAGCCTCTCGTTCATGCAGGCCGCCGGGATCTCGACCGCGACCGCGACCCTCGTCGGCCGCTACATCGGCGCCGGCCAGCCCGACCGGGCCGCCCAGCGCTTCCGCTCCTCGCTCGTGCTCGGCGGATCCGCCGGCGCCGCGATCGCGATCGCCTTCCTCGTCGTGCCGGAATCGCTCGTCGGGCTCTTCTCGAACGACCCGGGCGTGCTCGCCCTCGGCGCCCCGCTGCTCGCGATCGGCGCGTTCTACCAGCTCTTCGACGCGCTCTCCGTCCTCTCCGACGGCGCGCTGCGCGGCGCGGGCGATACCCGCTGGCCCTTCGTCATCCGCTGCCTCGCCGCCTGGCTGATCTTCCTGCCGAGCGCCTGGCTGCTCGCCTATCGCTTCGAGCTCGGCCTGACGGGGGCGTGGATCGGGGGCGTGTTTTCGTCGGCGACGCTCGCGATCGTGCTGTATCGGAGGTTTCAGTCGGGCGCGTGGCGGGGGATGCGGATCTAGCTCTCAGCGGGGGACGAGGCGGATGGCGAGGCGATCGAGGGCGCGATCAGCCACCGCTCACGAAAGCCCGAACAGCGGAGAGGATCAGGGGCCCGACCTCATCCAGCTCGCCCTCGCGCAGCAGACGAGCGGCGGAGCGATCATCGAGCTGCGGGTTCAAGCCCTGGAACCAGGCCCGCGCCACCGCCGAGTCGTCCTGCTGCGCGATCATCCAGGCCACCTGGAGCGCCAGCCTCAAGCGCGCCGGAATCGGCGTGCGCGGCTCACGCTCCCCGGAGCTCCACTGCCGAACGGCTCGGACCTCGCCGATCCCTGCGATATACGCGACGAGCTTGGGCCCGAGGAGCTCGCAGAGCTCTTCCACGAGGCGCGGGAACTCGATCCGAGCCACATGCTCGTAGGCTTCCAGGTCGGGGCGGGCGGCATGGACTGCGTTCGACACGAGCGCAGGCTAATCCCAATCAAATCCCTAGTCAATCCCGCCTATACCCCACGCGTAGGTTCCCATTCCGCCCGGCCAACCGGGCCTGCATCGCCGGCGACTGACTTTCCTGTGCGCGTCGCGTCGTCGCCTGCTGGCCGACATCTCTCGAATGCGGGACCCCTTCGAGGTTGCTCTCACGAGCGTGGCGACCGCTTCCGATCTAGTCAAAACTGCGGCGCGGCAGATCGCCGACGCAGCCCAGGGCGAGAAGCCCGCGTGCCGGGCCCAGGGTCGGCGCCTCGCCGAGCCCGGTCGCGTCGTCCATGCTCGAAGGGGCGCTTCGATGAAAATCCTGTTGACCGGAACCGCGGGCTTCATCGGCGCGGCCGTCGCCGAAGCATTGCTGGCCCGCGGCGACGAGATCGTCGGCGTCGACAGCCTGAACGACTACTACGACGTCTCGCTCAAGCGCGCCCGCCTCGCCCGCTTCGCCGATCACCCCCGCTACCGCCACCACGAATTCGACCTCGCCGACGCCGCGCGAACCAGCGCGCTCTTTCGTGAAGCCGCCCCCGAGCGCGTCATCCACCTCGCCGCCCAGGCCGGCGTGCGTTATTCGATCTCGCATCCCCTCGCCTACGGCGAGGCGAATCTCTCGGCCTTCCTCAACATCCTCGAAGGCTGCCGCCAGCAG
>CAZFKD010000797.1:0-1646 GCA_964519695.1 uncultured Spirochaetaceae bacterium | reverse complement strand
TCGATCACGTAGTGGAGGTATTCGCGGAACGACATCTCGCCGAAGCTGCGGCCGTTGGCGAAACGCGCGGCCGGGTCGTGCCGTTGCATGTGATGGAAGTAGCTGAGCGCCATCTCCGGCAGGCGACGGAGGTTGGCGATCACCGGCAGCCCCTCGGACGACGGCACGCGTTCGTACGCGTCCGCGAGGGTGCCGTGCTTCCTGCCATCGCTGTGCGGATCGATGAGCTGCCACGATTCGCCCAGCGCTTCGAACATCCGGAGGGTCGCATCGCCGGCGGTCTTCGGGATGTGCAGCCACACGAAGCGGTCGGACACCACCATCGTCAGGCTTCCTGCCAATAGCGCCAGAAGCCGTGCCTGCCCATGAACCGCTCGAAGTAGCCGGGCCATTGCTCCGGCGATGGCGCCCACTCGTTCTCGAGGTCGCCCCCGCGCAACGCATCGAAGTACCGCCGCAGGACGTGCTCGGTCTCCCGGTCCGCCTCGGCTTCGAGCGTGCGAAAGCTGTTCGCGGCGTGCAGACGATAACGGTAGAGCGGCAGCGGCACGAAGAGCGGCTCCGTCTTCAACAGGGCTCGCAGCAGGAAGTCCCAGTCGTGGCAGTAGCGCAGCGGCGCGAACGGACCGATGGACTCGTACAGCTTGCGCGAGAAGACGAGGTTGCCGGTGCTGACGGCCGCATTCCCGCGCAGACTCGCGAATCCGATCGTCGGGAACCGGTCGATGACATCCTGGTGTTTGCGCAAACCGAAGCTCTCGGCCGACGCCGGGCACGGTCGCGAGGATTCGTCGACGAAGACGACCCGACTGAACGCCAGATCGGAGCCTCGGTCGGTCAGCGCCTGGAGCAGCGTGGCGAGCCGACCGGAGCCGAACGCGTCATCCGAGTTGAGCAGCGCGATCCATTCGCCACGAGCCAGCTCAAGGCCGCGGTTGAGCGCCGCATGGGCGCCGCGATTCGACGCGTGGACCTCGAGGCGCAGCCGTCCCTCGAAGCGATCGGCGAACGAGGGGTCGTCGAACAGCCGCGCGACGATCTCGGCGCTTTCGTCGCGCGACGCGTCGTCGATCACGATGCACTCGAGCGACGGCCCTTCCTGCGTGGCCACCGAGCGCAGCGCCTCTTCGATGTGGCCCGCATGCCCGAAGCTCGGAACGACGACGCTCATCAGCGGACCGGACACGAGTCACTCCTCCCCGGGAATCACGATCTCGGCGTCTGCCATCGCAACCGCAAACCGGCCCGCGTCGCCCTGGACCATCCCGAGGCGATAGCGCCCCGGCGCGACGCCCTCGTACCAGACCGACGCCGCGAAGCCGCAGTCGAGGGCGGCATCGACGCCCGAAGCAGCCAGCGCTTGCACGACGTCCGGACGCGGTAGCCGTCGCCGCAGCGGCGCGAACAGCAGTTGCTCGGCGTCGATTCCGTGGAGCACCAGACACGAGCCGCCGTCCTTGCTGGCGGGGTCGACGCCCTCGGTGACGGCCCAGCCCCGCAATCGCAGGCGGCGACCGCGCACGGTCACGAGCCGGCCCGCTTCGTCACACGGCCCGAACTCATCCAGGTGGAGCTGACCGGCGACCGGAAGCTCGCCGGGCGGCAGCCATTCGGGTCGCGCCGGCGAGAACTCGGTCACCGAAGGG
>CAZFKD010000796.1:0-1649 GCA_964519695.1 uncultured Spirochaetaceae bacterium | reverse complement strand
CTGGCCCACCGGCGCTGCGCGGCGCTCGGTCGACGATATCTTCACAGCCTCTGAGAGTCCGTGAAGGACCGTCCGGCCGGCGACGCGAGACGCTGCGCCGCGACGCGTCTCAGGCCGATTCCGCCTGGGACGGGAACCGGACGAATGCGAGCAGCAGCCCGCCGGTCAGCAACAGGCCGATCTGGACCAGAAAGCCCGTCGCATAGCTACCCGTCACGCCCTCCAGCAGGTGCGAGAGCGCCGAGGCCCCGGCGAGCAGCGGAATCGCCGCCATCGCCCCGATCCCGTTCGCGCGCCCGAAGTTCGCCCGGCCGAAGCAGCGCGCCGTCGCGACGCCATGGACCGGCGCGGCGCCGCCGATCCCGATCCCGTAGAGGGCCCCGGTCGCGAGAAAGACGGGATAGCTCGGCTCGAAGAAGAAGATCAGCCAGACGAGCATGTTGACCAGCACGATCATCACGATCGAAGGCTTGAGCGGGGCGACGTCCGCGAGACCACCGATGACGACCTTGCCGAACAGCGAGAACGGCACCATCGCCCCGAAGAAGACCGCCGACTGCTGGGCGCTGAACCCGAGATCGCGGCCGAACTCGACGAGCAGTCCCATCAGCACGATCGGAGACGTCATCACCAGGCCGAACCCGAACGCGAGCAGCCAGAGCCGCGGATCCCGGGCGAGCTCGCCGGTTTCGCGCATGCCCTCGAGGCCCGGCGCAGGAATCGACTCGATCGATCGACTCGCGCCGCCCCGCGCCGCCGACGCGCTACCCGCCGCCGACTCGCTCGCCGCTGCGCGCGGGGCGTCGGGCGGGTCGCCGTCCGGTCGTTGCCCGACCTCTTCCGGCCTTCCGATCACGAAGAGCGCGAACAGCGGCACCGCGACGAGCAGCGTCCAGACGCCGAACACCCCCGCCGCCGTCCGCCAACCATAGGCATCGATCAAGGCCTGGGCGCTCACCGGCGCGAGAAAGGTCGCGAGGGTGCCCCCCGCGACCGTCAGGCCCAGGGCGAGCCCGCGCCGCCGCGCATACCAATTGGTCGTCAGCGCCATCGAGGGCACGGCTCCGAAGACCGCCGCGCCGATACAGACGAATCCGATGAACGCGACCGACGCCTGCCAGAGCTGCTCGGCACGGGACAGCAAGATCAATCCGACGCCCGTCACCGCCGCACCCGTCGCCATCATCGAGCGCGCCCGACCCTGATCGAGCCAGCGGCCGACGAAGGGCGCCGCGACACCGAGCGCGAGCACGGTGAACGAGGCGCCGAAACCGATCGTCGAGCGCGGCACACCGAAGGCGGTCGAGACCGGTTCGATGAAGTTGCCGAACGCGCCGAACGTGACCACGCTCGAGAGCAGGTTCGCGAGGGCTGCGAGGGCCACGATGCGTGGCCCCAGAAAGGCCGGTGCACGCACCCCGGCTTCCGCGGGCAGCACATTCGCGACCGGGAGGGCCGCGCCGGTCGTCGTGTCCCGTGCATCGACCGTCATCGGATCTCCTCGCCCCGCCCGGGAGACGGGACGGCTCCTCGACTCTAGAGCAGTCGGCCCGCGACGTCTCGGACTTCGCTAGCGTCGCGGGCGGAGGTTGCTCCGACATGAACATCATGGAACTCGCGCCCGAGCTCTTCGACAGCTATTTCGCCTT
>CAZFKD010000795.1:0-1651 GCA_964519695.1 uncultured Spirochaetaceae bacterium | reverse complement strand
GACGCGATCTTCGCCGTGCTCGGCGAAGGCGTTCCGCACGGGCGGGCGCCGGGGCGCCCGGCGCTCCGCGGCGTCCCCCGCGGCTTCGCGGCGATGTTCCGGGTCGAGACCGATTGGCCGGATACCGGCGCGTTGCCCTGGCTCGAACGCGAGGGCGAGCCCGACCGGATCGCCGCCGCGCGCTGACCGGAGCGGGCGGCCGCCGCGCCTTCCCCTCCTTCCCGCTGGCCGGAGCGCGCGCCGGCTCGCGCTATGCTGCGCGCCCATGCCCGGAACCATCCGCATCGAACGTCACGGCCCGCGCGCCGACATCGTCGTCGACCATCCCGAACGCAGGAATGCCATCTCCTCGAGCATGTGGCGGAGCCTCTCCAGCGCCGCCCGCGAGCTCGACCGGGACGACTCCGTCCGCGTCGTCGTCTTGCGGGGCGAAGGCGGAGTCGCCTTCGTCTCGGGCGCGGACATCTCGCAGTTCGAGGCCGAGCGGAGCGGCCGCAACGCCTTCGACTACAACGCGGAGAACGACGAGGCCTTCGAGGCGATCGCGGCGATCGGCAAGCCCGTCATCGCCTCGATCCACGGCTTCTGCATCGGCGGCGGCTGCGCGCTCGCGCTGACGGCGGATCTCCGTTTTTGCGCGGAAGACGCGGTCTTCGCGATTCCGGCGGCACGCCTCGGCCTGGGGTATTCGGCGGCGGGGCTCGCCGTGCTCGAACGCGTCGTCGGTCTGCCTCGGGCGAAGGAGATGTTCCTGACGGCGCGGCGCTTCGATGCGCGCGAAGCCGAGCGCATGGGGCTCGTGCATCGGATCGTGGCCAAATCCGAGCTCGATGGCTTCGTCCGGGCGCAAGCCGAGCAGATCGCGGAGAACGCCCCTCTCACCCTCCGTGCCGCCAAGACGGCCTTCCTCGATCGCGGCCGGCTGCCGGCCGAGCGCTCGCCCGAGCAGGTCGAGGCGGCGATCCGCCGCTGCTTCGAAAGCGCCGACTACGCCGAGGGCGTGCGTGCATTCCTGGAGAAGCGCCGACCGGTCTTCGAGGGGCGTTAGCGGCCCGGTCATGCGCGTCGAACCCGGTCGACTGCGGGAACGCTACGGACGGCTGTCGCGAATCGAAGCGCGAGCGGCCCGCAGCGAGAGAGAGGTCGGCGCGGAGCGATGGCAGGCTGGATCGAGACCGAGTGCAAGCTTCTGCTCCCGGATGCCGACGCCGCCCGCCGCGTTCGGGAGGCGCTCGGCCCCGGCCCGGTCGTCGAGCAGGCGAATCATTTCTTCGATCGGCCGGACGGAGCGCTGGCGGCGGCCCACATTGCCGTGCGCCTGCGAGCCGAGGACGATCGGCGGCTGCTGACGGTCAAGGGCGAGGAGCTCGGGCGCCCGCAGAGCGGCTGGTCGCGCCGGATCGAGCTCGAAGCGGATCTGACCGGCGCCGAATTCGATACGGCCATCGCGGAGGGTCTCGAGCTCGCGGCCTGGTTGCCGCACCTCGAAACCGCGGCGCCGCAGACCGGGCGCACTCCGGCCCTGGTCGACCTGCTGGCTCGGCTCCGCGCATCGGCACGAGCGGGCCGCCTCCTGCGCATCGACGGGTTCAGCAATCGAAGGGAACGGCTCCGGCTCGTCCTGTCGGACGAACGGGGCGCCTTCGAGCTC
>CAZFKD010000794.1:0-1651 GCA_964519695.1 uncultured Spirochaetaceae bacterium | reverse complement strand
CGGCGGGCAGCCCTTGAAGACGAGGCCCTCGGGCGCCGCGAGATCCATGTGGATCACCTTCGGCTCGTAGCTCTCGATCCGCACCGTCCGCTCGACCACGCGATCGCCCGCGCCGACGACGAGCGTATGGCCACCGATCGAGAGCGTCGTCTTCAGCTGTCCGTTCGCCGCATAACGCAGCGTCTGCGGCCGGCCGTCGACGCAGAGGCCGACGTCCCGGGCGGGCTGGCGATCCCAGTGGATGCGGAGCTCGACGGGCGCTTCGACGGTCGGCAGCGCGTGGACGACCGCCGCGCAGCGGTCGGCCTCGATCCAGACCTCGATCTCCTCGTCGATCTCCGCGAGCACGGCATGGGAGCGCGGCGCCTGCAGCATGCCCTCGAGCGTGAGGAACCAGAGTCCCGGCGCGATCGCGTCGATCTGCGTCTCGCGCCGGACGCCGCGTCGGATCGGCCGCCCTCTGCGATGGCCGGCGCCTGCGCGCCCGCGCTTCGGGCTGCGGCGGTGGAGGAAGACGTCGAATTCGCCCTCGACCGCTTCCGGGAATCCGATGCGCAGCGAGAGCGCGCCGGTCGGGCGCAGGCGCCGGTGCAGGAACAAGCCGAGCAGGATCGCGATGCCCGCACCGGCGACGCCGAGCAGGACGTCGGTCCGGGGCGTGAAGGCGGCGAGGCGCTGCAGCGCGTCGATTCGCGTGAGCAGGGCCTCGCAGGCCGCGATGAGCTCGGGGAAGGAGAGGGACATCTCGCCCCCTGCATCGGCCGTGACGCAGGGGAAGTGAAGCGCGCGCTGCGAGCGCCCGGGCGGAAGCGATCGCCCGGAAACGAGCGATCAGGCCCGTCGCAGCACGGCATAGCGATTGGCGATTCCCCGCGCGCCGTCGGCCCGGAAATCCTCGACGACGGCCAGGCCGAGGGCGTCCGGCCAGCCCTCGAGCTCCTCGTCCCGGACCGAATGGCAGTAGCGGGGCGGTGCCATCGGATCGTCGCCGAAGCGCAGGAGGGCATCGCCCGGCTCGAGCGCCCGGGGATCGATCACGGGCCCCAGTTCGCCGCCGGATCGCGCCCAGTCGACCCGCTTGCGCTGCTCGCGCGGATCGTCCTCGAATTGCCAGGCGGCGAGGACGAGCAGGCCCGGGGCGGCGAGCCGGGCGGCGGCGGCGCGGAGCAGGGCGAGGCGCCAATCGGCGCCCGGGACATGGTGCAGAACGCCCATCAGGACGACGAGCTCGAAGGGGCCCAGGGGCAGGGCCCCGCCCGGGGCGCCCGAGGCGAGGAAATCGTGCTGCACGAGCTCGGCCTTGCCGGCGAGGGCGTCCGGCAGCTGGCGCCGGGCGGCGGCGAGCAGGGCGGGGCTGGCGTCGACGCCGGTGTACCGGAAGGCGAAGCCCGCCTGGTCGAGGAAGCAGGCGAAGCGGGCATTGCCGCAGCCGATGTCGAGAACGGCGCCGAGCGGTCGCCGACCGTCGCGGTCGCGGGGACCGGCCGGGAGCCGGGGGAGCAGACGCTGCCAGCCCGGCCACGGGCGGTCGCCGCGGCTGCGATCGAACGCCGCCGCATGCGCCTCGTAGAAGGCGCGATTGATCGCGAGAAGCTGTCGGCGGGTCGCGGGGTCCAAGCGCGACAGGATACTCGGGCGCGCTGCGGAGGCG
>CAZFKD010000793.1:0-1652 GCA_964519695.1 uncultured Spirochaetaceae bacterium | reverse complement strand
AATGGCGAAAAGGCACCGTCGAGGAACGTCTCGCGCACTCGCTCGTCAAAGGCATTGATTTCTACATCGACACCGACACTGAGGAAGCCCGCGCCAAACTCGGCAAGCCGTTGTCCGTGATTGAAGGGCCGTTGATGGCCGGCATGAGCATCGTCGGCGATTTGTTCGGCGCTGGAAAAATGTTTCTCCCGCAGGTCGTGAAATCCGCCCGTGTGATGAAGAAGGCCGTGGCGTATCTCACGCCGTTCATGGAAGCCGAGAAGGCAAAGAAGCGGCGGGTGCGCGAGTTGCGATCGCTCGCGGAGCAGCAGACCGCCACCGGCACCGTCACGCTCGTTGAAGGGTTCAGTTACGAGCCGTTTCCCGAACTCACGCCGGAAGAGCGCGCGGTGGAGCAGAAGTTCGCCGCCGAACTTGCCGCCGATCTCGACGGCGCACGCAAGCGGTATGAGGCGGAGTTCGAGAACTTGCTCGACCGGAACAACGCGCAGGAGTTGAGCCCTGACTATTCGGCCACTTTGGAAAGCCGCCAGCGTTGGAGCGTGACCACGCTTGCTCCGGCGGGAGCATTCATCGACTGGCTTTACGCCAAGCTGCTGACCGAGCTGCCACCGGAAAGTTTGATCGCCTTCAACGCCGGCGGCCAGGGCAGCGGCAAGACCACCGCCACGCGATTGGCCGAGGACAATCGCCGCGCGGCGGTGCTGATGGACGGGACGCTGCAAGACGAGCAGCGCAGCCGGGAGCATATTGAAGCCGCGCTTCAGGCCGGACACTTTGTGCAGGTCCGCTTCGTCTTCTGCCCGTGGCCGCAGGCCGTGGTGAACATTCTGCGCCGGGGCGCGGAGGAAACCGGGCGGATCGTTCCGTTGGCGCGCGCCAGCGGCGGGCATTTTCAATCCGCCCGCACCGTCTTGTCGCTGGCCACCGATCTTCTCAGCGGCCCGGAGGACATCGTGGTTATTGACAATACGGTTTTCAAAAGTGCCATCCAGCGCGAGCTGGCCTGGCTGGCGGGAAACCTGCATGTATCCAAGGCGAAACTCCTTGAAACAGGGCGTATCGCGGCGGAGAATTACCTTTATGAAAAGAGAGACGACGTTCGTTACGCAAAAAGAGGCGTTCGCGAAAGATTCTTCCCGCCGGGCGCGGGCGATGGAAAAATTCCGACTCCTGAACGAAGCGACTCTGAAGGCGCTCCGTCGGGCGGGCGAGGAACGCGAGCGGAAGGAACAAGAGGCCCTGGCGCTCCGCGAAGCTCCGACGCCTTACCGGACAGAGACGAAAGAGACGAAGACACCGCCGGCTGCATAGTCCTCGCCACCGTGAAGGGCGATGTCCACGACATCGGCAAGAACATCGTTGGTGTCGTCCTCGCCTGTAACAATTACCGGGTGGTGGACCTCGGCGTGATGGTTTCGTGCGAGAAAATCTTGGAACGCGCCAAGCAGGAGAACGCCGACATCATCGGCCTCAGCGGACTTATCACGCCGTCACTCGACGAGATGGTCCACGTCGCGAAGGAGATGGAGCGCACGGGATTCAAGGTGCCGCTGCTCATCGGCGGCGCGACCACCAGCCGCGCCCACACCGCCGTCAAAGTCGCCCAGCACTACAGCGAACCGGTCGTCCACGTCCTCGACGCCTCCCGC
>CAZFKD010000792.1:0-1656 GCA_964519695.1 uncultured Spirochaetaceae bacterium | reverse complement strand
AGGGTCTTCGAGAATTTCGGATTCGTGTCGCGGTTCGCCGCCTGCATCATCTCGAAAGTGCTGAAGGCGAGGCCCTCGAGCACGATGTTCTGGCCCACGACCCCGGCGATGAAATCCCGCCGGTCGACCTTCTCGAGCAGAATCTCGGCGAAGCGCACGAGATGGGGATTCGCGAAGCGGGCGATCGTCGACTCGAGCTCGTCTTGCTTGACGCCGAGATCGAGGAGACGCTGGGTGAAGATCTCGACGTGGCGGGCCTCGTCGAGGGTCTGGGTCGCGAGAAAGGCCTTGCTCGCCGCATCGGGGGCGGCGTTGATCAGGCCCGAGGAAGCGGCGAGGGCGGCGCGTTCTCCGACGACGAGCTGGACGGTCGTTCCGATCGCCTCTTCCCGGACGACCGGATTCTCGAGCAGGAAGTCCGGCTCCTTCGCGCCGCGCTCGTGGCCGAACTCGGTGCCCTTCAGGTAGCCCTGCGGACAGGACTCGAGCCAGTACTGGATCGAATAGGCCGTGCGGGTATCCATCCTCTCGGAACCTCCGGGCGCGCGGCGCGTCTGCGTCGGCGCGGGTCGAGCCGTTTTCGAATGGCGTCCCTGCGCACCGCAGTCGCGCGCGCTTTCTGCGAGCCGCCTTCACGATCTGCCTCTGCTCTCGCTCTTGCGTTCGCTCTTGCCGTTGCGTCTGCAAGCCGCGTACCGGCGAATCGATCGGGCTCCGCAGACACTCTGCCCGCGCAGACGGACGGGGCGGACCCCTTCGGCGTGACATTCTGTCCGGGCCTGGTCCCGACGCTGGGGCGTCCTGTCCCGGGGCGAGGTCGAGGGCCGCGTGACGGCGCGCGCGGCCGGTACGGCGGTTGCAATCGTTCGGCCGGACGCGGTGATGCCGCGACGTCCGGAGAGGAGGCGCATGCAGAAGGAGCTGACGGAGCGGGCTCTCGACGAGGCCGAGCGAATCCTTCCGCGTTATGTCGGTGCGGGTCCGCGCTACACGAGCTATCCGACCGTCCCCGTCTGGCAAGACGCCTTTCCGGAGGCCGAACATCGCCGCGCGCTCGCCGGCGCCGGGGAGAGCGGCGAGATCTCGCTCTACACCCACGTCCCGTTCTGCCGCAGCCTCTGTCATTTCTGCGCCTGCAACCGCGTGATCACCCGCGATCCGGCGCTGCCCGAGCGCTATCTCGACACGATCGAGCGCGAGCTCGAGACGACGCGGGCGGCGATGCACCACGCGCCGCAGTGCGTCCAGCTCCATTGGGGCGGCGGAACGCCGACCCACCTCGAGCCGGCGCAGATCGAGCGGCTCTTCCGCAGCACGACCGATCGCTTCCCGCTGGCGCCCGGGGCGGAGATCTCGATCGAGGTCGATCCGCGCGTCACGCGCGCGGATCACGTCGCCGCGCTCGCCGATTGCGGCTTCAACCGCATCTCCCTCGGCGTGCAGGATACGGAGCCGGCGACCCAGGCGGCGATCCACCGCATCCAGCCCTTCGAGCAGACTCGGGAGTTGACGCTCGCCGCCCGCGCCCGCGGCATCGAGCGCGTCAGCTTCGACCTGATCTACGGGCTGCCGCATCAGACCGAAGCCTCTTTCGACCGGACCCTCGATGCGGTGCTCTCCCTCGAGCCCGATCGCCTCGCGCTCTACGCCTACGCC
>CAZFKD010000791.1:0-1659 GCA_964519695.1 uncultured Spirochaetaceae bacterium | reverse complement strand
TCCCGGCGCAGCCGCTCGACGTCCACGCCCTGGCACAGACCATCGCCGAGCTCGTCTCGACGCCGGGCCGGCTGCTGCTGATGCGCCAGGCCTCTGCCCGGCTCGCGCGGCCCCGCGCGGCGACCGACATCATCGAGCGCTGTCTCGCGCAGCTCGGCGACGACGGCGCTGCGGACGGAGGCAGCGCGAGCGCGCTGCGACCGCCGTCATGAAGCGCCGCTTCGAGCGCTTCCATTTCGTCGGAGTCGGCGGGATCGGCATGGCCGCCCTCGCCGAGCTGCTGCATGCGCGCGGTGCCGACGTGACGGGTACGGACGTCGTCGCCAGCTCGAACGTCGAGCGTCTGCGGCGGCTCGGCATGCGCGTCGAGGTCGGACACGGCGCGGACCGGATCGGCGCGGCCGAGGTCGTCGTCCGCTCGTCGGCCATCGCAGAGGACAATCCAGAGCTCGTCGCCGCGCGTGCGCGCGGGATCGAGATCATCGGCCGCGGCGCGCTGCTCGCCGAATGCCTGCGCGAGCAGGAGGTCGTGGCGATCGCCGGATCCCACGGCAAGACGACGACGACCGCGATGACCGCCCATCTGCTGCGCGCGGCCGGTCTCGACGCGACGGCGATCGTCGGCGGTCGCGTTCCGCTCCCGGACGGCGATGCCGGCCCGCTCCTGCTCGGCCGGAGCGAATGGGCCGTCGCCGAGGTCGACGAAAGCGACGGCTCCTTCCTCGCCATGCGCCCGGCCTTCGCCGTCGTCACCAACGCCGACCCCGAGCATCTCGACTACTACGGCACCCGCGCAAGGATGCTCGAGGCCTTCGTCGCCTTCGCGAGTTCGGTCCCGTCGACGGGCGCGGCGATCCTCGGCATCGACCATCCCGGGGTCGCGGAGATCGCGCCGCGGATCGGTGGCCGACAGGTCCATTTCGGGCTGCACGTGGACGCACACATCCGCGCCGAGGCGATCGAAGCCCGCGCTGGCGGGCAGCGCTGCCGCGTCCGGCTCGCGAGCGGCGACCGATTCGACTTCGAGCTTCCATTGCCGGGTCGCCACAACGTGCTGAACGGCCTCGCCGCCCTCGCCGTCGGGCTCGAGCTCGGCCTGCCGTCGAAATCGCTCGCCGAAGCGCTGGCGGGCTTCGCCGGAGTGCGTCGCCGCTTCGAGCGCAAGGGCGAGGCCCGGGGCGTCGAGGTCGTCGACGACTATGCCCATCATCCCGCCGAGGTCCGCGCGACCCTCGCCGCCGCGCGCAGCATCCATCCCGGTCCGCTGACGGCGATCTTCCAGCCCCACCGCTATACCCGCACGCGCGACTGCTGGGACGATTTCCTCGCCGCCTTCGACGACGCCGACCGCGTGGTGATCAGCGACATCTATCCCGCGAGCGAGGCGCCGATCGCCGGCATCGGCTCCGAACGGCTCTGCCGCGAGCTCGCAGGCCGGGGCCACCGCGCCGCATTCTACGGCGGCGACCTCGCCGCGATCGAACGCGACTGGCCCGAACGCTTCGCGCCCGGAGAACTCGTCCTGACGCTCGGCGCCGGCGACATCGCCGCCCTCGGTCCGAAGCTCCTGCAGGCGCGCCGCTCGCAGACGGCGGCCGCCGTCTCGGAGGGCGGCGCATGATCGAGCCGGCCGCTCGCGACGCCCTGATCCGCTGCCTG
>CAZFKD010000790.1:0-1661 GCA_964519695.1 uncultured Spirochaetaceae bacterium | reverse complement strand
TCACGCCTCGAAGGCTCGCCCGTTCTCTTCCCGCGCTCGCGCGCGCAGGATCGATCCGGCAGGCGGCTTTCCTGAATGATCCCTGAGACCTTGAGTCGCCCGGTTGCACCGAGCATTCGCACGACCCCGCCCTACCCCCATGGGCGCCGGTCAATGGACTCCCAGCCGCTTCTTCCCCCGCGGCACGACCTGTTTCGCGAAATACTCGAGCCGCGAGTTCGACCTTTCGATCGGCTCACCGGGGAAGATCGTCCACCAGTGCACGTCCTCCGCTCCGGCCTTCACCGCCGTAACGACGTAACCGGTCGCCGAACGACGTTCTTCCCGTGGGTCTCTTGATCTCGTAGACCTCCCTGCCTCACCGAGGAGGGATGGGATGCAGTCGCTTTCGGATGGACGGATTCGCCGCACGGAGTCGGAGTGGCGATCGATCTTGGGCAAGTTCGAGTCGAGCGGTCTCTCGGAGTCCGCGTTCTGCCGCAAGGCAGTGGTCTCCCGGATGAGCTTTCGGATCTGGCGCGAACGTCTGACGGCGGCTGTGCGTCCGCCGCGGGTTCAAGCTTCGCGCAAGCCACGGCCGACGGGGACTGCCTTCGTCGATTGGCTGGCGCCGAGCGCCCCGATGCCGCTCGAAGCGAAGACGGGTTCGGATACGGCGTTCGAGCCCGCCCTCCCGGGCGGGGTCGTGGTCCGGTGGCGGGCGTAGCGCGATGTGGACCCGAGCGACGTCGCCCCCGAACGGGGCCGCGCCCGGGCCACGATCCCGATTCTGCCACTCAGTGTGGTCGGCCGGCCCGAGGCCGTTCGCGGACGTCGTCCAGGACACATCCGAGAGATGGACCGAAGGGGCGATCGCGCTCGAATCGCCGCGGGCGGACCCGTTCCAGAAGATCACCACAAGCTCTTCCGCGCCCGCTCCGGCCATGCTTCGTCGTACTCCGCGCCACCGACGCGGCAGTCGCTCATGCTGGCGAGAATTTCGCCGGGCGTCGGGACTTCGGATGCATCCACGTGCCGTTCCGGATTCCAGAGCTCGGATCGCACGATGGCGCGCGCACACTGGAAATACACTTCATCGATCGACACGATGACGACCGAACGAGGCGCCTTCCCATCCACTGAAAAGGATGCGGTCAGATCCGCGTCCGCAGAAATGCCCGCCCGGCCATTGACACGCAAGGTCCAGCCGATGCCCGGAAGCAGATACAGCAATCCGACGCGCGGGTCGCGCACGATGTTGCGCAGGGAATCGATCCGATCATTGCCGCGCCGGTCCGGAATGAGCAGTGTCGTCTCGTCTTGAATGCGAGCCACCGAGCCCTCGTCGCCGCGCGGCGAGCAATCGAGCCCTTCGGGTCCGGCGGTGGCGAGGATGAGAAATCGCGAGGCCTCGATCAGCCTGCGGTATTGCGGCGTCAAGCGACTCGCGACTTTCACGGTCGAGGTCTCACCCGATACGCCGTAGAGCTTCTCGAGCTCGGCGAGGGTGGAGACGATTCTCGGCGCAGCAATGGCGTTCATGGATGCCATCCTCCCTCAAGACGCTCCGCCGCTCGCCGACCCCTCCTGCAACGTCACAGAATCGCGGGCGATGATCTCCCGAAACGACTCTGCCGTCGTCGCCCAGTCGACGATGTCGACCTTGAACGGCAGACTCGATT
>CAZFKD010000789.1:0-1662 GCA_964519695.1 uncultured Spirochaetaceae bacterium | reverse complement strand
GCAGGTCCTTGCTCGGATCGAGCTCGCGCAAGACGGCTTCCCGAAGCAGGCGGTCGTCCCAGCGATTCTCGAACGCGCGATAGCGGCCGCGATCGAGCCAGTTCCGCACCGTGTCGTTGAAGCCCAAGATCGATCCCTTCCGCGAGAGGCTTGCTCAGTAGCCCCGAATGTCATCGACGCGCCAGAAGCCGGCGATTCCCTAACTGATCCGCAACCTCAATCGCGCCAGCGCTGCCGCGTTTGGCTTTACGAGACCGTACTCAGTCACCAGTCCCGTCACATACTCCGCCGGCGTCACGTCGAAGGCCGGATTGGCAGCTGGCGACTCGGCACTGAATAGCTCGACGGACTCGATCCGGCCCTCGGCCGTCCGGCCGCGAACAATGCGAACCTCTTCGGCGCTACGCTCCTCGATCGGAATCGAGGCGAGCCCATCTTCGATCGACCAATCGATCGTCGAGGTAGGGAGCGCGACGTAGAAGGGAATACCGCTGGCCCGCGCCGCCAGGGCCTTCAGGTAGGTCCCGATCTTGTTGCAGACGTCGCCCCTCGCGGTCGTGCGATCGCTCCCGACGATCACGACGTCGACGAGGCCGCGCTGCATCAGATGGCCTCCGGCGTTGTCGACGATGACGGTATGGGGGACGCCGTGCTCCCGGAGCTCGAAGGCGGTCAGTGATGCACCCTGGTTGCGGGGCCGGGTCTCGTCGACCCAGACGTGGACGGGGAGGCCGGCATCGTGGGCTTTGTAGATGGGGGCGAGGGCCGTGCCCCAGTCGACGGTGGCGAGCCAGCCGGCGTTGCAGTGGGTCAGGATCTGGAGGGAGTTGGCGCGGTGGAGTGGGACGCGAGCGAGCGAAGAGGTTCCGGCTTCGGAGGGTCGCCGGCGAACCGTCCTGTCGAAAGTCTCCGCGAGCAGGGCCAGGCCGTGCTCTCCGATGGCCTCGCAGACCGCGGCGTCTTCGTCGCAGATTGCGATCGCCTCGGCGCGTGCGCGCGATGCGCGATCGACCGGGGCGAGGCCATCGACCGCTGCGACGACGCGGTCGATCGCCCATTTCAGATTGATCGCCGTCGGGCGCGTCGCCAGGACTACCTTTGCGGCGCCGCGAAGCCCCTGATCGCTCGCATCACGAGACAGGCCGAGCGCGAGGCCGTGCGCCGCTGTCGCGCCGATCAGCGGCGCTCCGCGCACGCGCATCGTCGAGATCGCCTCCGCGGCATCCGCGAGGTTCTCGAGAACCTTGATCTCGAACGCGTGGGGTAGCCGCGTCTGATCGATGATGGTCGGAAGCCCGGTCGACGCGTCGAGCCAGATCGATCGATGGGGCGTGCCGGCGATCCGCATCGAACTCAGTCGCCCGAAAATTCGCAGAGCCATCGGACGGCGCACCCTGCGCGGCGCAGTCGCTCGATTCCACCCAGATCGGGCAGGGCGACGACGAATGCGGCCTCGACGACCTCCGCGCCGATTTCGCGCAAGAGCTCGAAGGCGGCCTCGGCGGTTCCGCCCGTCGCGACCAGGTCGTCGACCAGGAGGACGCGCTGGCCTGCCTCCAGGCTCCCCCGGTGGATTTCGATCCGGTCGCTTCCGTATTCGAGGTCGAAGTTGCGGCCGACTCTCTCGCCCGGGAGCTTTCCGGGCTTGCGGAGGGGAACAAA
>CAZFKD010000788.1:952-1672 GCA_964519695.1 uncultured Spirochaetaceae bacterium | reverse complement strand
CTGCGCAATCTCGCCGCCGAAGAAGAGGCGCAGCGCAGCATCGCGAGCCATGCC
Organism: uncultured Spirochaetaceae bacterium; assembly: GCA_964519695.1. GTDB lineage: Bacteria > Myxococcota_A > UBA9160 > UBA9160 > UBA4427 > UBA4427. The sequence continues at coordinate 1,618 of CAZFKD010000788.1, read as the reverse complement.
GAGGCGCTGCTCGCCGCCGCGAACGGGCTGCGCATGGCGTTCGCCGTCGACAACGAGGCCTATGTCGGCGCGTTCGAAGGGCTCGAGGCGCCCTACGATCGCTGGTCGCTCGTCTTGCGACCGGTCGATCCCGGGCCGTCGTTCCGCGAGGAGTTTCTCGGGAAGGTCGAGAGTCTCGCGGTGGTGTCGGCGACGCTCTTCGTCGGCGGAGACGACCATGCGGCGCTCGGCGAGATCGGGCTCGCGGACGCCGAGGACGCGACACATTTCCGGTACAGCGTGCCCTCGCCGTTTCCTTATGCCCGCGCGATGCGGGTCGTCGCGCTCGAAGAGAGCGCGGATCTCGTCGAAGACACGGCGCTCGCCCTCGCGACCCTCGCCCGCACGCTGGGCGGCCGCACGCTCGGCCTCTTCACGAGCCTCTCGCGCATGCGCGAGGTCGCCGAGCGCCTCGAGGTCCTGCTCGCGGACGAGGGCCTCGAGATCCTCGTTCCGCTGCGGGCGAGCGACGATCCGGGCGGGCTCGTCGAACGCTTTCGCAAGCTGCGCGGCGCCGCCGTCATGCTCGGCTCCCGGCGCTACTGGCAGGGCATCGATGTCCGCGGCGACGATCTCCAGGCGGTCGTGATCGAGAAGCTGCCCTTCGACGTCCCGACGGAGCTCCGG
>CAZFKD010000788.1:0-942 GCA_964519695.1 uncultured Spirochaetaceae bacterium | reverse complement strand
CGCGCCGCCGGCGAGGATCCCTTCGCGCGCGCCTCGCTCGGGCGGATGCTGCTCCATCTCAAGCAGATGGCGGGGCGGTTGATCCGCTCGGAGACCGATCGCGGCCTCGTCGTGATCGTCGATGCGCGGCGGGATCGAGGCTATTTCCGGCGGCTGGCGGATGCGTTTCCGGACGGCGTCGCGATCGAGCGCGAAGGCGTCGACGCGCTGCCCCGGATCGCTGCGGAGCTCGGGCTCGGGGTCGAGCGGGACACGGGTGCTCTGGCGACGAGCGATTCGAGTCCGCACGCAGATCCCGGTCCGGGTTGAAAAAGCCACATTCGACGCTCCGCAGCATTGACGCCCATTGACCCTTGGTCATCATCCGCAATCACCGCGAATTCCGGGGAAGAATTTGCGGTCGAGATGCAAGACGGAGCCGGATCCACCGCTACTTTTCCGCCATCGACGCCCGCCCATCCGGTGATGAACGGGACGTCCGTCGCAGCGAGTCGAAAGCGCCCTTCGGGTTCGACTCCCCCCACAGGCTGCGTCACGCCGTCGAGCCCGAGCGCGTCCTCGTTCCTTCGCGGAAAAGGGCGGGCCCGGCTGCGGATGGGCAACGTCGAGACGAGGTGAGGACAGTCGTTCGAGCGACCGGGGTACGAAGCTTCCCTCGGCCTTCGGACCTGTCCGCGAGCGGCTCGGATGCGGCCCGGGCCGGGACGCCGAACGGGCGACCCGACGGTCGGCCGGAAGCGAGGCCGGAAGCAAGGTCGAGCGGACGGTGGAGAGAAAGACTGGAAGACGCATCTCGAGATGCATCGGAAAGCGGGTCCGAGCAAGAGTCGAGTCGTTGGCCGCGAACGGACGCGAGCAATGGAAGAGGGGGACGAAATGAGCGCAACCGAGATCAAGGCGAGCTTTCCGAGCAACGAGTGGGTGTTGATCCTGGGCGGTTCG
>CAZFKD010000787.1:0-1675 GCA_964519695.1 uncultured Spirochaetaceae bacterium | reverse complement strand
GCGAAGCCCGGCGCGTGCTGGCCGAACGCGGCCGCGGCGCCGATCTGCGCGAGCACGTCCATCCCCACCGCCTGCGCCACAGCTACGCGACCCATCTGCTGGACATGGGCGCCGATCTGCGTGAGATCCAGGAGCTCCTGGGCCATACCAGCCTCTCCACGACGCAGAAATACACGGCGGTCTCGATCGAGCGGCTGCGCGACGTCTATGATCAGGCCCATCCAAGAGCCCTCGAGACTTCGAAGGCGCCGCGGGCCGCCAGGCCGAGCAACCGACCGGACAGGAATTGATCCATGGCGAATGGCCGAACCCGGGCTGACGACAGGGCGAGTCTCTCGCCGCGAATCCGATCGACGACGGTGGTCGCCGTCGTGCGCGGCGGGAAGATCGCGATCGCGGCGGACGGGCAGGTGACGCTCGGGGATACCGTCATGAAGCAGCGGGCGGAGAAGGTCCGTCGGATCGGAAAGGGGCGGGCCCTGGTCGGCTTCGCCGGCGGCGTCGCGGATGCGCTGACGCTGCTCGAGCGGCTCGAGGGCAAGTTCGAGAGCCATCCCGGCAACGTGCGCCGGGCCGCGGTCGAGCTGGCGCGGGATTGGCGGACGGACCGCGTGCTGCGCAAGCTCGAGGCGATGCTGCTGCTCGGCGACGCGCAGACGCTGCTCATGGTCTCGGGCAACGGCGACGTGATCGAGCCGGACGACGGGGTCGCGGCGATCGGCTCGGGCGCGGGCTATGCGCTCGCGGCGGCGCGGGCGCTGGTGCGCCATACGAACATGGAGGCGCGCGAGATCGCCGAGGAAGCGCTGCGGGTGGCGTCCGAGATCTGCATCTACACCAACGCGAACATCAACGTGGAGACACTGCCGTGACGGAAACGGGCGTCTTCACGCCGCGGGAGATCGTTTCGGAGCTCGATCGTTACGTCGTCGGGCAGCGCGATGCCAAGCGCGCGGTCGCGATCGCGCTGCGCAGCCGCTGGCGCCGGCAGCAGGTCGCGGGCGATCTGCGCGACGAGATCGCGCCCAAGAACATCATCATGATCGGGGCCACCGGCGTCGGCAAGACCGAGATCGCCCGGCGCCTCGCGAAGCTCGCGCAGGCGCCCTTCATCAAGGTCGAGGCGTCGAAGTTCACGGAGGTCGGCTACGTCGGCCGCGACGTCGAGTCGATCATCCGGGACCTGACGGAGCTCGCGGCGAAGATGGTGACCCAGGAAGAGCAGCGCGCGGTGCGCGCGCGAGCGGAGGAGCGGGCAGAGGAGCGACTCATCGATGCGCTGCTGCCCGAGCCGATGCCGATCGCGGGTCCGCCGGATCCGGCGGCCGCGACGCGGACGCGAGAGACCCGGGAGAAGCTGCGGCGCCTGCTGCGCGGCGGGGAGCTCGACGGCCGCGAGGTCGAGCTCGAGCTCGCCGATCCGCCCGCGTCGGGTCCTTCGCTCTCGGTCATGGGCATGCCGGGCGCGGAGGAGCTCGGCGCCCAGTGGAAGGACCTGCTGGCCGGCATGCTGCCGCGCAAGACGCGCAAGCGGAAGCTCACGGTCGCCGAGGCGCGCGAGGCGTTGACGCAGGAGGAGGCGCTGGCGCTCGTCGACGCCGACCGCGTCCGCGAGCTCGCGGTCGAGCGGGTCGAGCAATCGGGCATCGTGTTCATCGACGAGATCGACAAGGTG
>CAZFKD010000786.1:632-1678 GCA_964519695.1 uncultured Spirochaetaceae bacterium | reverse complement strand
TCGATCCGCGCGGCGAGCGCGGCCGCTTCGGCCTTCCGCACCGGCTCGTGCTGCGGTGCCGATGGTTCCGCGATCGGTGCACGCGGCCGACCGTTCACGGCCTCCGCCGCGACGCGCGCGAGCGCGTCGCCGAGCTCGAGCTGCGTCAGCGCGATGACGACCACCAGGATGCCCACGACGTTCGAAAGCGTGTCGACCAGCGGGTCGAGATTGTCCGGAAGCGCCCGGCGGCGCTGCGCGCTCATCGCGGCTTCGCCTGCTCGGCGCGGCGCAGCAGCGACCAGTCGAGCTCGCCCTGGCCCGGCAGCGGCAGCTGCGCGGATCGCACGCCGGCCGCCTCGGCCATCCGCCCCGCGAGCGCGGACGTCGCGAGTCCATCCGGCCGGACGAGCAGCACCAGCAGTGCGCCCGGGCTGACCTTCAAGCGTCGCAGGTAGCGCGCGAAATCTCCCGAGCCGTCGAGTGCGTCCCGAGGCACGAAATGCGCGAGTCCGTCGCTGACGCGATAGGCCGTGACGCCGCCTGCATCACACTCGACGAACCAGGGCTCGAGATGCCGGGAGAGCCCGGTCGGATCGATCAGGATCGGGAGCGTCTCGCGGCGACTCTCGAGCACCGCGATCGATACTTCGATCTCCTCCGCCTCACGCACGAGCGCCCGTTCGACCTGCGCCAGCGCGCGGAGATCGTCCTCCAGACGGCGCGTCTGTTGGGTCGCTTCGAGACGGCGCTCGAGCGCGTCGAGCGCGATCGGCTTCCCCGAACCATCGGCTGGGAGCGCGGCGTCGACCCGGCGCCAGAGACCCTCGAGCGTCTCGATCCGGGCGATCGTGTCCTCGGCCGCGGGCAGCAGCCCCTGCGCGTCGACTCGAGCGTTCTCGGCGGGCGCGAGGCCGGCCGACCCGCCCGGGATCGCCTCGACCGCACGCGCCCCCTTTTCGGGTCGCGCCCCGGGTGCCGGCGGGGCGACCGCGGAGAGCGAGAGACTCGCGAGCAGCAGCGTCAATGCGCCGATCGTGCAGGCGAGCACGCTCATGAAGGGAAAC
>CAZFKD010000786.1:0-622 GCA_964519695.1 uncultured Spirochaetaceae bacterium | reverse complement strand
GCGCCAAGGATCAGGCGCTCGCCGCGTCGCGCCGGCGGAGTGCTTCGACCAGCCGCTCGGCGAGTCGGTCGAAAAGCTGCTCGGTCGCGGACGCGTCGGGCGCTTCGACGAGTCGCCGCACCACGTGCTCGGCGCAGTAGTCGTCGACCTGACCGAGAAATCCCTCTTCGAGGCGCTGCAATGCGCTGCTCGGGAACATGATGAGGATGCTCATCACGAGAGCCAGAAGCGTCGTATCGAAGGCGACACCGAGCCCGCCGGTCACGCTATCGATCGATTCGCGCATGGCCTCGATCGAGGTCGCCGTCTCGAGGGTCGTCGAGAACCCGGCGACGGCGGCACCGATCCCGATCACCGTCCCGATGAAACCGAGGGTCGGAACCGCCCAGATGAAGACGCGGATCAGCCCGTAGCTCGCGTCGATCCGCCCCTCGTCCGCACGGGATTCGACCGCGAGGAACTCGACGACCTCGACCACCCGCTGGCGGGCCTGGAAATGACGCAGCGCGCGAACGATGCGGCGCGCGAGGAAGGCATCGGGGACGAAGTGGCGCTGGCCCGCCAGCCCGGCCAGCAGCGCGTCGATCTGCGCGGGCGCGATCGCGTTCGACTCGCCGGGGCG
>CAZFKD010000785.1:0-1684 GCA_964519695.1 uncultured Spirochaetaceae bacterium | reverse complement strand
AGGTCCGGATCGCGGCGAGCGCGGGCGACACGGCGCTCGACGCCCGCTTCGCCGCCGCCGCCCGCGCCGCCGAGACGCCCCAGGCCCGCCGGCGCTGGCTGCTCGCCCTCGCCGACTTCCCCTCCGCGAGCAGCCTCGCGCGGACGCTCACGGCCGTCGGCGACGCCGCACTCGCCCCCGCCGTCGACCGCGCGGCGCTGATGATCGCCCTGCTCGCCCGCCCCGACAGCGCCGAAGCCGCCTGGCACCATCTCACGGCCCGCTGGAAAACCCTCGAGCGCGACTGGCCCCCGATCCTGCTCGCCCGCGTCGTCGCCGGAACGAGCGCCGCCCTCGACCCCGGCCTGGCGCGCCCGCTCGCCGCCTTCTTTCGCGCCCATCCCCTCGCCGCAGGCCCGCGCAGCGTGCGCCAGGTCCTCGAAGAGCTCGGCCATGCCCGCGCCTTCGCCCCGGCGCTCGGGCGGCAGCTCGAGCGCTATCTCGGCCGGCCAGGCGCCGCCTGAAAGGCCGACCCGAGACCCGGTCCCCGGTCCCCGGTCCCAGCCCCAGCCCCAGCGATCCCGAGCCGTCGCTGCATCCCGAAAGCGATCTCGCCCTGTCGCCCAGTTGCTGCCGCCCGATTTTCTCCTTACTTTCGCCCCGTGCCCACTCCGCATCCGACTCGCCCCCGCGCGCCCGCCGCCCCCGCATTCGCCTCGCCGCCTGGCCTCGGCGGCAGCGCGGCGCTCAAAGGCCGCGGGGCCGGGTCGAACCCGACGGGCCGCTTCGAGCGCTTCCAGGTCGAGATCGACCTCGAGGCCCGGGCCGAAGCCGAGGCCAGCGACGGCCCTGCCCCGGCCCGCCGCACGCAATACCTCCCCGACCCGTCGCGAACGGCCCTGACCTTCAACCGCAGCCCCGACATCCCCTTCGACGCCAGCCTCAACCCCTACCGCGGCTGCGAGCACGGCTGCGCCTACTGTTATGCGCGCCCGACCCATGAATACCTCGGCTATTCCGCCGGGCTCGACTTCGAGACGAAGATCCTCGTCAAGGAACGGGCGCCGGAGCTGCTGCGGCGGGAGCTCGCTGCGGCGCGCTGGGTGCCGCAGGTCGTCGCGCTCTCGGGCGTGACCGACGCCTATCAGCCCATCGAGCGGCGGCTCGAGCTGACGCGGCGCTGCATCGCCGTCTTCGCCGAGTTCCGCAACCCGATCACGATCGTGACCAAAAACGGTCTCGTCGTTCGCGACATCGATCTCTTCCGCCCGCTCGCCGCCGACGGCGCGATCTCGGTCTCGCTCTCGCTGACCACCCTCGACGCCGCGCTCCAGCGCTCGCTCGAGCCGCGCGCCTCGTCGATCCAGGAGCGCCTGCGCGCGATCGAAGCCCTCGCCCGCGACGGCATCCCGGTCGGTGCGATTCTCGGTCCCGTCATCCCGGGCCTCACGGACCACGAGATCCCTGCCCTGCTCGAAGCCGCGAAGAACGCCGGTGCGGGCCATGCGAGCTACATCGTGCTGCGCCTGCCCCACGGCCTGAAAACGCTCTTCGCCGACTGGCTCGCCGCTCATCAGCCGCTCCGGCGCGAGAAGGTGCTCCACCGGCTCGAGAGCCTGCGCGACGGGCGCCTCAACGATCCGCGCTTCGGCAGCCGCATGAAGGGCGAAGGCCATTTCGCGGACCAGATCGGTGCGAGCTTCCG
>CAZFKD010000784.1:0-1685 GCA_964519695.1 uncultured Spirochaetaceae bacterium | reverse complement strand
CGTCGAGATGGGCATGAACCATCGCCACGAGATCGAGGCCCTCTGCCGCATCGCCCAACCGACGATCGGGATCCTGACCAACGTCGGCACGGCCCACATCGAGAACCTCGGCAGCCGCGAGGCGATCGCCGAGGAGAAGGGCGACCTGCTCGCCGCCCTGCCGGCGAGCGGTACGGCCGTCGTCGGCCGCGACGAGCCCCTCGCCTTCGCCCAGTCGAAGCGCAGCGCGGCGCGCATCCTCTCGTTCGGCCGCAGCCCGCAGGCGGAGATCCGTGCGAGCGGGATCCGCTTCCTCGCCGAAGGCGCGTTCGTCTTCCGGCTCGAAACGCCGTTCGGCCGGGGCGAGATCCGCGTGCCGGGTCTCGCGGAGACGATGGTCGAAAACGCGCTGTCGGCGGCGGGCGGCGCGCTCGCGGCGGGCGCCGCCTTCGAAGCGGTCGCAGAGGGCCTGGCGCGTTATGCCGGCGTGCCCGGGCGGATGCAGCCGCGCATGCTGCGCGGCGGCCTGCTCGCCCTCGACGATACCTACAACGCCAATCCCCAGTCGATGCGGGCCGCCATCGAGACCCTCGCGCGGCTCGAGCAGGCGGGGCGGCGGCTCGCGGTGCTCGGCCGGATGGGCGAGCTCGGCGACCACGCGGAAGCGGCCCACCGCGAGCTCGGGCGCCTCGTCGCCGACCTCGCGATCGACGAGCTGTTCGTGCTGAGTGCCGCCGCCGCGCAGATCGCCGAGGGCGCACGCGAGGCGGGTATGGCCGCGAATCGCGTTCATTTCGACGAGACGGCGTCGGCGCTCGCCGCCCGCCTCGCGCGAATCGCGACCTCCGGTGACCGCATCCTGTTCAAGGGCTCGCGCTCGGCGCGGGTCGAAGAAGTCATCGAGGCACTGGAAGAGGTCGTTCGCTGATGCTGTACCACTGGCTCTATCCGCTCGCCGAGACGATCCCGGGCCTGAACGTCGTCCGATACATCACCTTCCGGACCGCGGCGGCGACGCTGACGGCCCTCTTCATCTCGTTCATCGTCGGCCCCTGGCTGATCCGTCGTCTCGCGGCGCTGCGCGTCGGTCAGCCGATCCGGGAGATCGGTCCGGCCCATGCGGCGAAGGCCGGCACGCCGACGATGGGTGGCCTGCTGATCCTGCTCTCGCTCGTCATCTCGGTCCTGCTCTGGACCGATCTGACCAATTCCTTCGTCTGGATCGTGCTGGGTCTCACGGCAGGCTACGGCGTGCTCGGGTTCATCGACGACTACGCCAAGGTCCGGAAGAAGTCGAGCGCGGGCATCTCGGCGCGTGCGAAGCTGTTCTGGCAAGTCGTGCTCGCCTTCGGCGTCGCGATCGCGATCTACACGAGCCCGGCCTTCGACGGCGAGCTGGCGGTGCCCTTCTTCAAGGACTTCACGCCGCACATCGGCTGGCTCTACGTGCCGCTCGCGACCTTCATCATCGTCGCCGCCTCGAACAGCGTGAACCTGACCGACGGCCTCGATGGCCTCGCGATCGGACCGGTCATGATCTCGGCGGGGACCTTCCTGCTGCTCGCCTATGCAGCGGGCCACGCCGGCATCGCCGAGTATCTCCAGATCAAGAACGTCCCCGGCTCGGGCCAGCTCGCGATCTTCTGCGGTGCGCTCGTGGGCGGCGGGCTCGGATTCCTCTGGTTCAACGCGCCGCCGGCGGAGCT
>CAZFKD010000783.1:0-1689 GCA_964519695.1 uncultured Spirochaetaceae bacterium | reverse complement strand
TCGAGAGCAGTCGTGGGACGTGGGATGGCGCTCCTGGCGCTGCTCGCCTGGATCGCCGCGGCGACGGGCTGCGCCTCCCGGTCGCCGGCCCAGCAGGAGTTCGTCGAGGTCCGGACGCGCAGCTTCCTGCTGACGAGCAGTCTGTCGAGCGAGGATTCGCTCGAGTTCGCGCGCCGCCTCGAGTTCTTCCATGCCGGCGTGCTCTCGCTGCTCGGCCTCGAGGACGCCGCTCCGCCCGCGATCCCGATACCGGTCCTGGTCTTCGACGATCGCAGCCCCGCGCGGCCCTTCGCGGTCGAGAACGAGGCGGCCTATCTGCTCGACGCGGTCGCGACGCCGATCCTCGTCTTTCGCGGCGCGCGCGACTTCTCCGCGCGCGCGACGCCCGAGCTGCGCCATCGCCATGCGCAGCGCGTCCTGCGCGACCATGCGGGGGCCGAGCTTCCGCTCTGGTTCGAATGGGGCGCCGCTCAGCTCGCCCGGACGATCGAGGATCTCGACGCGGGCGTGCGCGTCGGACGCAAGGATGCGCAGCTGCAGGCGAGGGTGCTCGATTGGCGCAAGCAGGATCTGCTCTCCGTCCTCCAGACCAGCGACCTCTCCGAGATGACCCGGCTCCAGCGCGAGGCCTTCGAGGCGGAGGTCTGGGCGATCGCGCATACCCTCGAGTTCTCTCAGTCGAGCCCCGGCCGCGGCTCGTTGCTGCGCGCCTATCGCGCGGCACTCGCTTCGCGCGAGGCCGGCGTTCGCGAGAACGCCTTCGAGGCGATCGGGCTCTCGAAGGCGGCGCTCGCCAGCCGGGTGATCCGTCATCTCGAGTCGCGCCAATCGACCGTCCGGGTGCTCGAGCCGCGGGGCTGGAGCCCGCGCCGGATCGAGGTCCTGCCGCTCTCCCGCGCCGAATCGCGCGCGCGCCTCGGCGGACTCGCCCTCTTGCTCGAGCGACCGGCCCTGGCCGCCGAGCATTTCGACCTCGCCCTCGCGGCGGATCCCGAGCTGCGCAGCGCGCAGATCGGCCGCGTCCGGGCAGCCGCGCTGCAGAACGAGAGCGCCGCGGCGGACGCCTTCTTCGGCGCTCTCGCGCTGACCGCCGAGGCGCCGGCGGAGCTGCAGGTCGCGGCGGGCGACGCGGCGCGGGCGCTCGCGACGACGACCGCCGATCCGGCGCTCCGGGGCCGAGCGCTCGCCTTCGCCCGCGAGCGCTATGCGGCCGTGCTCGAGAAGCAGGATTCGTCTGCCCCGGCGGCCGCGATCGATGCCCGGATGGGGATGGCGCTCAGCCATCTCGAGGTCGAGGGCGAGTCCGCGGCCGAGAGCATCGAATGGCTCGAGGCCGTCCGCGCGGCGCGGCCCGGCTCCCTCCTCCTCGAGTTCCGTCTCGCCGAAGCCGAAGCGAAGACCGGCGCCTCCCGCGCCGCCGCCCTGAGGGCCCGCAACATCGTCTCCCGCACCCACGCCCGCGCCCTGGAAACCGCCGCCCGCGCCCTGCTCGATCCGCTCGAAACCGGCAGCCCCGCCCGTTAGTGCCCAGCCCTCCCGTACCCCATCCAAATCGCGCGCGGGACGTGCAGAGTCAGGCCTCCACCAGCGCCGCGAGTGCCCCGGCCGAACGGTTCGGGTTGAGATGTAATGGACGCACGCGCAGCACGGCGATGGACGCGCCGGCGATCCTCGACGCGTGCGTCCGAG
>CAZFKD010000782.1:0-1693 GCA_964519695.1 uncultured Spirochaetaceae bacterium | reverse complement strand
GCGTGCCGACCGTGCGCATCGTGCGCGCCATCGACGGGCAAGGTCTCGAGCGGGCCAGCGCGACGCTCGCGCGTTCCGCGGCCCAGGCCGAGCTGCTGCGGCGGATCGCGGCCCATCCCTCGGGCATCTCGACGACCGCCCTCGCCCGCGGCGACGCGCGGGTCGCCGCCGGGCTGCGCGCCCTCGTCCGGCGCGGCCTCGTCGAGATCGAGACGCGTCCGATCTTCGCAGCGACCGAGGCGGTGCTCGACGGCGGCGAGCGCGTCGAGCTGACCGACGACCAGCAGCAGGCGCTCGGCCCCCTGCGCGACGCGATCAAGCGCCAGCTCGCCGCGCGCTTCCTGCTCCACGGGGTCACCGGCAGCGGCAAGACCGAGGTCTACCTCCAGGCGATCGCCGAGACCCTCGCCGCGGGGCGCCAGGCGCTCGTGCTCGTTCCGGAGATCACGCTGACCCATCAGATCGTCGCCCGGCTGCGCGCCCGCTTCGGCGACGAGGTCACCGTGCTCCACAGCGGCCTCAAGCCCGGCGAGCGCCTCGCGCAGTGGGAGCGTCTGCGCTCGCGCCAGACGGCGATCGCGGTCGGGGCGCGCAGCGCGCTGTTCGCGCCGTTCGAGGCGCTCGGGCTCGTCGTGATCGACGAGGAACACGACGGTGCGTACAAAAACGAAGAGGGCTTCCGCTACCACGCCCGCGATCTCGCCGAGCGCCGCGCCGCGCGCGCGAGCTGTCCGCTCGTGCTCGGCTCCGCGACACCGTCGCTCGAATCGCGCTTTCGTGCCGAGCAGGGCGAGCTCCATCGCCTCTCGCTCCCGCGCCGGGTCGGTGGCCGGCCGCTGCCGGCCGTCGAGATCGTCGACCTCGCGAAGGAGAAGGCGAAACGGGCGCGCGGGCGCAAGCTGATCCTCTCGCGGCCCCTTCGGCGCGCGATCGAGCAGACGCTCGCCGCAGGGGGACAGACGATCCTCTTTCTCAATCGCCGCGGCTTCTCGACGCGGATCTTCTGCTTCCAATGTGGCCATGCCGAGCGCTGCAGCGACTGCGACGTGGCGCTCGTGTTCCACGCGAGCGAGAACGCGCTGCGCTGCCACTATTGCGCGGCGACGCGCGCGGTGCCCGAGGTCTGCAGCGGCTGCGGTGATCCGGAGACGGCGCTGCTCGGCGTTGGAACCGAGCGCCTCGAGGAGGAGGTCCAGGCCGTCTTTCCCGGCGCGCGCACCCTGCGCCTCGATCGCGACACTTCCTCGCGTCGGGGCCATACGGAGAAGGTGCTGCGCGCGCTGCGCGACGAGACCGTCGACATCGTGATCGGGACCCAGATGGTCGCCAAGGGCCACGACTTCCCCGGCGTCCAGCTCGTCGGCGTCGTCGCCGCCGACCTCGGCCTGCATCTGCCGGATTTCCGGGCCGCCGAGCGCACGTTCCAGCTGCTGACCCAGGTCGCCGGGCGCGCCGGGCGCGGCGCGCGCCCGGGCCGCGTCGTGGTCCAGACCTTCGTGCCCGACCACTACGCGCTCGTCCCCGTCGCGACCCACGACTTCGAGACCTTCTACGGCGCCGAGATCGACCATCGCCGGGCGCTCGGCTATCCGCCCTTCGGCGAGCTCGCGCGCGTCGTCGTCAGCGCCGAGGACGAAAAGGAGGCGCTCGCCGCGGCCGAGCTGCTCGCGGCGGCGGCCCGGACAGCCGGGCG
>CAZFKD010000781.1:0-1693 GCA_964519695.1 uncultured Spirochaetaceae bacterium | reverse complement strand
CCGACCCCGGACCCCACGACTGCACCCGATCCGAGCGTGATCGAAGGCAATCGAGCGTCGATCCGCTCTCGCGGTGCGAAGTCCGCCGCAAAGGCGGCGAGCCGGATCGCGAGCGTCGCCGAGTCGGCCGCATCCGAGCCGCGGCGCGCGATCGCGCGAAGAGCCGGCGCCCGCGCAGCGCGAGCCGCGGACGAAGCGGCGGCCTCCCGGAAGACGAGCGGTCGATCCGCGAACGAGACCGTGCGTGCGACGGACGATCCCGAGGCGAGCGATCTCGTTCCGAGTCGAACACGCGCGCTCGACCGGAAGGCGTTGGTCGAGCTCGAGGCCGTGAAGGGTTTGATCGAGACGGGGCGGGCGAAGGGATCCGTCGACCGCGAAGATCTTCGCACCGCCTTCCTCGACGGAAGACTCGGCAAGCCGCATCTCGACGGCGTCCTCTCCATCCTGCGAGAAAACGGAATCCAGCTCGCGCGCACCGCGCCGTCGACGCGCGAGGGTGTTCTCGCGATTCCGACTGGCACGCAGGCCGAACCCGGGGATGCAGAGACGTTTTCGTCCCTCGTCGATCCCGGTCCGTCGACGCAGGGTGGTCGCAAGACCGCTCCCGCGTCGAATCGGCCGGTCGTCGTCCCGGCCCGGCGGACGAACGCCGGTGCGACCGGGCGATCCGGCTCGGCATCCTCCGCGCGGAATGCGGGCAGCGCAGTGGGCGGCGCATCGGACTCGCTCGATCCCGCGGCCGATCCGGTTCGTGTGTATCTGCGCGAGATGGGACAGGTCTCGCTGCTCACGCGCGAGGGCGAAGTCGAGATCGCCCAGCGGATCGAACGAGCCGTCGATGCACACCTCTCCGCGCTGATCGGGAATCCGCATTCGCTCCGGAGGATGGTCGAGCTCGCCGACGCCGTGCGCGCGGGCTCGGTCGAGCTGAAGAAGGTCCTCGATCTCGTCGAGGACGGCGATACGGATCTCGTCCCGCTCGCCCGCAAGCAGTTCCTCACCGCCATGACGCGCGTTCGCAAGATCGAACGCGCCGTGGCCCAGCGCAGGCACGCGCTCGCCGAAGCTCCGATGACGCGCGACGAACGGACGGCCTGCGAGCTCGAGGTCGGCGACCTCTTCCGCGAGGCGGCGAAGCTCTTCGCGAAGCAGCGCATCAGCCGACACCGCTACAACGAGCTCCACCGCTGTCTCAAGGAGCTCTCCGAGAGCCACCGCCTGCTCGATGCCCGCACGGCCGAGCTCGCGCGGCGTTTCGATACCGAGCTCGACGAGCTGCGCATCCTCGCCGAGCAGTCGAAGATCCGGAGCGCCGGCGGCAAGCAGGCGCTCGAGCGGCTCGACGGGGATCCCGAGGCGATCGACGAGACCATCTCGCAGCTCGCCGTGCTCGATTCCTTCCGCGCGGAGCTCGAGAGCGATGCGGGTCTGCGCGCAGACGAGGTCGAAGACGTCGTCGCGCGGATCGACGCGACGGCGATGGCCGCCCAGGAGGCGAAGAGCGAGCTGATCGAGGCGAATCTCCGTCTCGTCGTCTCGATCGCGAAGAAGTACACGAATCGCGGCCTGCAGTTCCTCGACCTGATCCAGGAAGGCAACATCGGGTTGATGCGCGCCGTCGACAAGTTTGAATGGCGCCGCGGCTACAAGTTCTCGACCTATGCGACCTGGTGGATCCGGCAGGCGATCA
>CAZFKD010000780.1:0-1699 GCA_964519695.1 uncultured Spirochaetaceae bacterium | reverse complement strand
TCCCGTCGCCGGCGACGAGCATGACGATCGCGCCGGGGCGCGGCGCGAGCGCATGGATCCTGCGGGCGAGGGCGGGGGCGGACTCGCGCAGGTCGAGGATCGCGTCGGCCTTCTCGAGCTTCGCAGCGAGGGTCGCGCGGGCGGGATCCTGGGACGTCCAGACGACCCGGTCCGCTTCGATCCCGTCGACGACCTCGGCGATCTTCTCCGCGGCGAGCGCCGCGAGTCGCAGCGAGAGCTCGGCCGTGTTCTCGCGGTCGCCGATCGGGAGGCGGCCGATCGCGGCGACCGGCCCCGCGTCCATCTCGCGCTCGATCTTCATCACGGAGATGCCCGTCTCGGCATCGCCGTCGAGGATGGCCTGGCCGATTGGATTCGCGCCGCGGTGGCGTGGCAGCAGGCTCGCATGCGCGTTGATCAGGTAGCCCTTCGCCGGCAGCTCGCGGATCGCCTTCGGCAGGAACTGGCCGAACGCGACGACGACGCCGAGATCGGGCCGCAGCTCGCGCAGCGCGTCGACGACGGCCGCGTCGCCGACCTTCTCCGGTCGCAGCAGCGGGAGGCCTTCGCGCAGCGCAATGGCGGCGACGGGCGAGGGCGACGGCTTGCGCCCGCGTCCGCGCCCGCGATCGGGCTGCGAGACGACGGCGACGACGTCGTGGCGCGAGGTCAGCAGACGCTCGAGGGTCGGACACGCGATCTCGGGGGTGCCGAAGAAGACGAGGCGCAGGGGGCTCAATGGGCGCGGGACCGGGGCGTCATCCCTGCCTCTCGGCCGCTTCTTCGGCGAGCTGCTTGCGGCGCTTCTTCACGTAGAGGCCGCGCTTGAGCCGGCTGATGCGATCGATGAAGAGGATGCCGTCGAGATGATCGACCTCGTGCTGGATGCAGACGGCGCGCAGCCCCTCGGCGCGCTCGAGGATCGGATGGCCGTCGAGATCGATGCCGCGCAGCGTGATCTTCGCGTCGCGCTCGACGACGGCGTTGTAGTCGGGGACCGAGAGACAGCCCTCGTCCCACGTGATCCGGCCTTCGCGCTCGGAGATCTCGGGATTGAGGACGACCTTCGGGTTGCGGCCGATCTCGTCGTCGCTCCACTCGGTATCGATCACGAACATCCGGACGCTCTCGCCGACCTGCGGCGCGGCGAGGCCGATGCCCGGCTCGTCGTACATGACTTCGATCATGTCCTCGGCGAGCTGGCGGATCTCGTCCGTGACCTGCGTAATCGGTTTCGAGACGAGCTTCAGTCTCGGATCGGGGAACTGGACGATTTCGCGAAGCGCCATCGGTCTTCCGGCCGTCTTCCGGCGGTCTTCCTGCCACGCGCGCCGCGCGGCACTCTGGGTTGCGGCGGCGGCGCCCAGGACTCGGGCGCGATACCGCTAACTCGCTGAATCAGCTGGGAAAAAACGCCTCGGTTATAGCATGTGGACCGGCCGTGCGTCGAGCCCGGCGAGCACCCCGCGCGGCAGCCGCCGCAGCGCCAGGGTCACCGCCGCGCAGGCCGGTCGCAGGGCCGCCGTGTCCCGGCCCTTCAGCAGCAGCATGAAGCGGAAGCGGCCGCGCAGCCGGGCGATCGGCGCCGGCGCAGGACCGAGGATCTCGACCGCCCCGGAGATCGAATCCGTCGCTGCGGCGGGCGGCGCTGCCGGAGGCGCGAACGGTGTCGCGGCGCTCGGCGCGGCGGGCCGCCCGG
>CAZFKD010000779.1:0-1702 GCA_964519695.1 uncultured Spirochaetaceae bacterium | reverse complement strand
ATTTCGACGCGACGGCGCCCTTCTTCCACCGCTCGAACGACCTCGTCTCCCAGTGGGGTGGCCCGAACCAGGACAACCTCTATCTGCATGCGCGCATCGATCCGAAGCGCCGGTACCGCGTTCGCGGTCGCATGCACGCCTGCGAAGACTTCGTGATCACGCTGCGCGTCGACTTCATGCACATGCCCGAATGGGGCACGCTCGCGACGATCCACGCCGCCGACCGCGGCATCGCCCCGGGCGACGATTTCGAGATCCTGCTCGGCGGCGACGGCAGCGATCCGGCCTTCTTCCCGATCCCGGAGGCGGTGACGACGGTCTCGCTCCGGCAGTACTACCTCGACTGGCAGCCGAAAGAGCCCGCGGTCTTCACGATCGAATGCCTCGACGATGCGCCCGCCCCGCCGCGCATCGACGGCGCCGGGGTCGCCGAGCGGCTCGGGACCGCGCTCGCCCAGACCGAGCGATCGATCCGCTACTGGAACGACTACCTGAACGAACATCGCGCGAAGGGCGTCGACAACCAGTTCGCGCCGCCGATGGCGCTCAAGAAGGGCCTCGGCGCCGCGCGCTACGGCTTCCTCTTCCATGCGCTCGCGCCGGACGAGGCGCTCGTCGTCGAGACCGACGTCCCCGATGCGCGCTACTGGAACCTCCAGCTCGCGACGATGGGCTGGTTCGAGCCGCCCGATCCGGTCCACCGCATCTCCTCGATCAATCACCACCAGGCCCGCATCGACAGCGACGGCCGCGCGCGCTTCGTCGTCGCGGCCTCCGATCCCGGCTGTCCCAACTGGCTCGATACCGGCGGCCATCCGGAGGGCCTGCTGACCTTCCGGTGGTTCTGGCCGAAATCCGATCCGAGCCCGTCGACCCGCGTCGTCGCCCTCGCGGACGTCGCGGCCGCGCTCCCGAGCGATACACCCCGCGTCGAACCCGCCGCGCGCCGCGCCGAGATCGCCGCGCGCAAGGCGCATCTCGCCTGGCGATTCCGGTCTTGAGCGCGCGTCGCCGGCCGGACTTCGTCGTCGGCGCCGCGCTCCGCGAGCCGTCGACGTGAGCTGGCTGCCGCCGCCGCGGCCCGATTGGGTCGCCGCCATCAACGCGGGTCGGATCCCGCCCATGCATGCGATCGCACGCCTTCCGCTCGAGCGGGATGCGCTGCTCGGCGAGGCCCGTGCGCGACTCGGGCTCGACGAAGGCGGCGGGGTCGACGACTACGGCCATCCGCTCTTTCCCGCCGAGGAGATGATCGAAGCCCTCGATCGCGTGCTCGCAGCGATCGAAGGCGAGGCCGCGCTCCACGCGATGGGGCGCTTCATGACGCGGGGCTTCCTGCTGCGGCTGCTCGAGGTCCGGCTCCAGCTGATGGCGCTGCTCCGCGCCGATCCCGCCATCGTCGACGAGCCGATCGAGGCGCCGCTCTTCGTCGCCGGCGCGCCGCGGACGGGAACGACGCTGCTGCATGCGCTGCTCGCCGCGGATCCGGAGCGGCGCGCGCCCCTCGGCTGGGAGCTGCTGCGGCCGGTTCCGCCTCCGGATCCCGATCCCGAGCGCCGCGCGGGCGATCCCCGCATCGAGCTCGTCGATCGCGAGCTGACGCTGCCGCAGACCGTCGTCTCCGGCCTGCTGGCGATCCACGTCTATGGCGCGCGCCAGCCCAAGGAATGCCTCTCGGCGATGAGCTTCAGCTTCCGCTCCG
>CAZFKD010000778.1:0-1712 GCA_964519695.1 uncultured Spirochaetaceae bacterium | reverse complement strand
CGGCGCCGAGAGCGCGACCCAGAGGCGCAGGCGGCGCGCGCCCGCGACGCCTTCGAGCGCCGGCGCGAGCGCGCGATCCTGCGCGCGGCGCTCGCTCGGGAGAAGCGATTGGCGCGCCTCGAGGGCGAGCACGAGCCCGACGACGTCGGCGAGGCCCGCACGTCCACGCACACGCAGCCCGTCCGCGGTCGGCAGCGGGTCGCTCGCTCCGGCGCCCATGCGTTCGTGCCCCCCGCTCCCCGCGCTCCGCTCCCGGCCCGCCCGGCGAATCGCGAACAGGCTGCTTTCGGGCCGGCGGCCCGACGGCGCGACGAGTCTTAGCGATTGGCGGGGCGGGGAGCAAAATCGATCCGTGTGTCATGAACCTCAAGACAGATCGCTTCGTAGCCGATTTTCGGAGGGGATCCGCCTCGCTTTGGGGTCGATCCCCTGACTCCCGAACACCCGCTCCAGCGCCCCGGTTGCCCCCCATGCCCGAGCTTCTCGACTCCTTCGGTCTCGACCGCCCCCCCTTCGCCGACGAGGCGCCGGCCTCCGTCGTCATCGGGACACGTGCGCTGCGCAAGGTCGTCTCGCGGATCCAGGCCACGCTGCGCGACGGCGGAGCCCGGATCGGCGTTCTCGGCGTCTCGGGCATCGGCAAGACCAGCCTCGCCCGCGCGCTACCGAAGCTCTTCGCCGGCAGCACGCGCGTCGCCACGATCTTCGATCCCGCCGAGGACTGGAAGACGCTGCGCCCGGCGATCGCGCGCGAATGGCAGCTCGGCGGCGAGAAGCTCGCCCGGGCGAGCCTGCTGGCAGCGGCCCGTGTTCATCGGCTCGTACTCGTCGTCGATCGCGCCGAGTCGGCGTCCGCTGTCCTGCTGAGTCATCTCGACGCGCTGCAGGCGATCGAGGGCGCGAACGGCGGGACCGCCGTCACGGTCGTGCTGTTCGTTCGCAGCGACCGCGGCGCCGAAGAACCGCGGCCGAGCGTGCTCGACTGGCTCGAGCGATCCCACGCCGCACTGATTCCCTTCGAGCCGCTCGCGCCCGACCTGGTCGCCGATTTCATCGAGCGCCAGCTCCAGCGCGCAGGCCATCGCGGCAATCCGATCTTCACGCCCCGCGCCGCCCTCGCGATCCACGGCGAGACGCACGGCATCCCCGGTGCGATCGGCCGACTCTGCGATCGCCTGCTCGTCGAAGCCGCCGTGCGCCGCCTGCGGACGATCGACGAGCCCTTCGTCCGGTCCCTCGGCGCACCGATTGCCGCGCGCGCGGACGACATCGCCGACTCGAACGACTTCGACGCCGATGGCGAAGAGGCCTGGGACGATGCCGATCATCATCCCCGCGAGACGCCGGTCGCCGAGCTGCTGCTGGAGCACGTGATCTCGCCGCCGCGCCCCCACGCGCCCGCCGCAAGCACGATCTCTGCTGCGTCGGCCGCCGGACCGGAAACGGAGGCCCTGCGCGATCCCGAGCTCGAGGCCTACCTCTCGGCACCGCCGACCGCGGCGGAGCTGCGCGCGATTCGCGGCGGATTCCTGCGGCGCCATTTCTGGCCCTTCGCGGCGGTCAGCGCGGCGGCGATCCTCGGCGGTCTTCTGATCGCCCACGGGTCGTCCGACGCCCCGCTCGCCCTCCCCGCGTCGACGGGCGATGGGGTCGTGGCCACACCGGACCCCGCCGTTCCCGCCGGTGACGCGGCGACACCGGGGCTCGGCCGG
>CAZFKD010000777.1:0-1714 GCA_964519695.1 uncultured Spirochaetaceae bacterium | reverse complement strand
TCGTTTCGATGCGCGTCGCCGCATCGGCGGCGTTCGTTCTCTCGCTCGGCCTGCTCGGAGCCGGCGTTTTCCCCGCGGCCGCGGAATCCGGTACGGGCGAGCCCGCCTGGTCCTCGGATTCGGCTGCGTCGACGGCGCAGGAGCCGATCCTGCTCGCGCAGGACGGCGGGACGGAACCGCGCGAGCTCGAGCCCGCCTACGCGCCGCCCGATCCCGGCAAGCCCGGCCCGTACAACGAGGCCGAGGGCCCGGCCTACAACAGCGACTACCTGTTCGGGATCACGCGCGCGACCGTGCGCTCGACGATCGTCCCGGCCGCCAAGGTGCCGCTCTTCCTGCTGACCGTTCCGCTCGACATCGCGCTCCTGCCCTTTGCCGCGATCGGAGGCTTCTTCGGATGATTCGCAACAGTACGCCGCGCGTCCTTTCCGCCCTTGCCCTCGTCCTCTCGCTCGCCGCCCTCGTGCTCGTCTCGTCGGGCTGCGCGCCGCGCGCCCTGCGCGGCGGCGAGGGGACAGCCAATCCCGACCTCGATCGCCCCGCGATGTCCGTCCTGCTCGACCGCGACGACATCACCTATCTCGTCGACGGCTACCTCGCCCGGCTCGAGAGCTCGGCGTTCTGGCAGCAGCGGGTCAAGGGCAGTGCGAAGCAGCCGATCCTCGCGATCTGGCCGATCCGCAACGCGACTTCGCAGCACCTCGACGACCAGATGCTCTGGCTGCTCTCCTCGATCGAGACCTCGCTCATCAACTCGGGGGCCGTCGCCGTCGTCGACCGCTCGCGCCAGGAGGAGCTCGCCCGGGAGATCGGGATCCAGCAGGGCTCGATCTACGATCCGGCCTCGGCCCAGCGCCTCGGCCGGCAGCTCGGCGCCCAGTACTTCGTGACGGGCAAGATCACGTCCGTCGACGAGCGGCTCAACAAGAAGCATCGCGTCCAGTACTCGCTGTTCCTGCAGATCATCGAGATCGAGACGGGCGTGATCCGCTTCCAGGACCAGATCGACCGCAGCAAGCAGATCGAGCGCTAGTCGCCCCGGTCGCGAGAAGACGGCTGATGACGGAGCGAACGCGACGGGGCCGCCGATCCGAAGGGGCTGGCGTCCGAGCGCTCTTCGCCGGGCTTCTGCTCGCCGGCCTGCTCGCGAACGGCTGTGCGACCTATACCGATCGCATGCAGGCGGCGACGCTGGCCGTGCAGTCGGGCGCGTACGCGACGAGCCTCGAGTCCCTCAACAAGGCGCTGCGGGTCGGCTCGGAGCAGGAGCTGCCCCGGCGCTGGCGCGGAACCGATGCGCTGACGGTCCTCGAGCGGGGTATCGTCCTGCAGAGCCTCGGCCGCTACCCGGAGAGCAGCAAGGATCTCTCCGCCGCGGAGCAGGAGATCGAGCTGCTCGATCTGCGCCGCAACGGCATCGACGCGCTCGGCAAGTATCTCTACAGCGACGCGAGCGGGAAGTACAAGGCGCCGCCCTCCGAGCGGCTCGCGCTGAACGCGATCAACCTGCTCAACTACCTCGCCGCCGGCGATCTCGACGGTGCTGCGGTCGAGGCGCGTCGTTTCCAGGCGGCGAGAGAGTTCCTCCGAACCCAGGGCGTCGAAGCGAAGGGGCCGGCGAGCCTCGGCGCGTACCTCGCCGGCTACGTCTTCGAGAAGCTCGGCGAGGGCGATCGCGCGCTCCGCTATTACGAAGAGGCGCTCGAGAGCGCGG
>CAZFKD010000776.1:0-1719 GCA_964519695.1 uncultured Spirochaetaceae bacterium | reverse complement strand
TGGAGCGATACTCGACCGGTATAGGCCCGACTGTCCGTCAGGCTGTTGACGTCGGTCCCCGCGTCGAAGTCCTCGAAAACGAAGCCGAGACCCAGGGAAGTGCGGGGGCTCAACATGCGCTGGTAGCCGAAAGTCGTTTCGGCGATCCCGATCCGCTCGCGGTCGTTGAACTCGAAGGATTGAGCAGGTCCGCCGTCCGAAGCCTCGGTCCGAAACTGTCGGCCGTTGTAGTAGGAGCCGGTCGCCTCGATTCGATCGACCGCCGAGAGCGACCATCCGCCCGTCGCCTGCGCCCGATGGTCGAAGCCGTCGATCCCCGAGGTTTCCATGAAGGTCCGGTGGGTCGGCTGGTAGTGCAGCGCGTAGGAGAGATCGTCGTTTCGCTCGCTCACGCCGAGCCGGGGGGTGATCTCGAAGGTCCCATCCTCGATCGGGTTGTTGTTCCGGGCGGGCGAATCTTCCGAACGAAACACGTTGCTCTCCCCGCCGAGACGCCCCTCGACGGAGAGATCCACCTGTCCAGCCTGTGCCGAAGACGTGGCCAACATGAGTCCGATTCCCAATCCCGCGCAGAGCTGCGCCCGTTGCATCTCGCGCCTCGGTTATTCCGGTACGATGATCGTGTCGCCGGGGCGCAGCAGGAGGTTCGAGTCGGGCGCCTTGCCCGCGCTGTAGGCGCCGTAGTTGAAGACGTATTCGTCGGTGCCGCCGCCGGGCTTCTCCCGGATGATCTTGATCCGATCCTTCTTCGCGAAGGGATTGAAGCCGCCCATCGTCGCGATCGCCTCGACGACCCGCATCTGGCGGGTCAACGCGATCTGGCCCGAGCGCGCGACGCCGCCGACGACCGTCACCGTATGGCTGTTGGTCTGCTGGACGACGACGGTCACGTCGGGCGCAGTCACGAACTCGGCGAGCGCCTCGGTGAGAACCTCCTTGAGCTCCTCGGGCGTCAGCCCCTCGGCCTGCACGTCGTCGACGAGGGGCACCGAGATCTTGCCGTCGCTCCGGACCGGGACCTCGACGGAGAGCTCGGGATTGCGCCAGACGACGATCCTGAGGACGTCCGGAATCCCGATCACGTACTCCTCGCGCTCGCCCGGCTCGTCTTCCGGCGGCGGCGTCGCGCCCCGACCCGCGCAGCCCGCGGCCAGCGCGACGGCGAAGAGCCCGAGCAGGAGCGTCACGCGCCCGCCTCCGCTGCGTCGATCCAGATCCATCGCGACCCCCTGTTCCGAACCGGGACTAACGACCATCACTGAGCCCGTTCTCCTTCATCTTGTAGAGCAGCGCCTTGTAGCTGATCTGCAGCCGCTCGGCGGCCTCCTTGCGGTTCCAGCGGGTCTGCGCCAGCACGCGCTCGATCACCTTCTTCTCCGCGATCTGCGCGGCGCGCTTGGCGATCGCCTTGAGGTCGAGATCGCGTCCGGCGGACAGATCCGCGCCGAGCGCGGCGAGATCGACGTCGTCGGCGGCGACCCGCTGGACGGGCGCAATGCCCCGCTGACCGATCTCCTGGAGAACGGTCTGCTCGCTCCCGAGCACGACCATGCGCTTGATCATGTTCTCGAGCTCGCGGACGTTGCCGGGCCAGTGGTAGTTCATCAGCACGCGCATCGTCTCCGTCGACAGCTTTTCGACGGCCTTGTTGTATTGCGCGTTGTACATCCCGAGGAAATGCTCGACGAGCAGGGGGACGGCGTCGATCCGCTCGCGCAG
>CAZFKD010000775.1:0-1722 GCA_964519695.1 uncultured Spirochaetaceae bacterium | reverse complement strand
GATCGTCGTCGTGCCGCTGACCTCGTTGGCGACGACCACGAGCGGCCGACCGGTCGGGCTCTCCTCGGGCCGGATCACCAGAATGCCCTCCGGACCGAGGTCGCCCCAGCGAGCGTCCGGGACGAGGGGCTCGCCCGAAGCGTCGGCCGCGTCCTGGTCCGATCTCTGCGCGTCGAAATTCCGATTGTTGACGTACGTGACGAACTCGGGCGTTCTCGGATCCGAGACGTCGTAGACCATCACGCCGCCGACCCGCTCGAGTCCGACGAACGCATAGGTCCGTCCGAAGAGCTTCTCGACTGCGATGCCTTCGGGCTCCGGACCCTTGTTGTCGCTTCGATTGTCGAAGATCGCCTCGGAATGATCCGAGTTGAAGAAGTCGGGGCGCGCAGCGAGAGTCGTCCGCTCGAAGGCCTCGCCGCTGTCGAAGACGAGCTCTCCGTCCGTCGTGAAGATGGAGAAGGAGCGAGCGCCGAAGGCATGGAGTCGTGCGAAGCAGCCGCGATCCGGATCGAAGCCGTCGACGGTCGAGACGATCAGACGGCCGAGCGAATCCGTCTCGATGAGAGCCTCGCGATCCGGGAACTCCGCCTCGCAGAGCGCTTCGGCTCGGCTCGGCCGGATCCCCGTCAGCGCCTCGACGACGTCGCGCAGATCCCGAGCTCGCGATTCGTCCGTGAGACCCGTATACGCTCTCGCGTCTCCTTCGTTGGCGGTGAGCAGATAGGTCTTGCCCCGGAAACGCAGGTTCGCGATCCCGTCGGGCATCCGGATCCCGACCACCCCTTCCCGCGTGCGGATGTCGGCCGAGCCGTCCCGGTCGCTCGGGTCGATTCCGTTGCCTGCGAGGCCGTGGTCCTTGAGGCCGAGGGCGAAGATCTTCGTCACCGCCCCGCGGCGGAGGTCGATCTCGGCGATCGCGTTGTTCTCCTGGAGCACCGCCCACGCCGTCTTCGAATCGCTCGAGACCGTCACGTACTCGGGCTCGAGGTCCTGCGAGACGCTGGCGACGCGGGCATCGAGGCGCACGCCGTTCGCGACGAGTTCGTCGCGGCGACCATCCCAGGCCTCGAATCCTGCGGTGCGGACCCGGGCAGGTCGACCGTCCGCCGGGACGTCGATGATGCTGATCGAACCCGGGGGATCGATTTCGTCCGCGTAGGCCGGTGCGTCGCCTTCGAAACCGGCGGCGGGCTCGCCCTCGTTCGCGACGACGACGTGTTTGCCGTCGGGCGTGAACGTCAACATGTCCGGCAGCGCGCCGACCTCGACGCGATCGATCTCGATTCCATCGGTGTCGAGGAAGAGGACCCACCCGTTCCGGTTCTTGATCGGATTCTGGACGGCGATCGCCAGGATTCCGCGCGCGACGTCGACGCTGTTCGGCGTGCCGCCGAGACCCGAGAAGGTCGTGATCCGGCCGGGCGCAGACGGATCGGAGACGTCGAGGACGTCCACGCTCTGGGCGCCGGCGTTGACGACGAAGAGTCGCTGCGAGATCGGGTCGTGGGCGACGATCTCGGCCGCGCTCGTCTCGAAGGAGCCGTCGCGGTAGGTGCCGATCGGCTCGAGCTGGATCCCCATCGTCGGAGGGGACGCGAGGGCCGTCAGGGCGGCGAGTTGGAGGTCGGCAACGAGGGCGATGCCGGCGACACGGGCGGACCATCGAGAGAGAAGGATGTTTTGCATGGAGACGGTTTTACGGGGCAGAGATGGCAAGAG
>CAZFKD010000774.1:0-1725 GCA_964519695.1 uncultured Spirochaetaceae bacterium | reverse complement strand
GACATGCGGGTGTTTCTCAGACAGTTACACCGTTCGCCCCGAGGTTGAACCGTTAGACAATGTCGCAAATGAGCACCACAAACTGCGCTCCTGACAGCACCGTATCAAACGCTGGAAATCGCGCCGGGCACCTTCGCGCCGCCCTGAATGGACGCAGCATCGTGCTCGTCGGCATGATGTGCGGCGTCTCGCTGGCGGCGATCGACCAGATGGTGCTCGCGACCGCGGTCGGCACGATCGCCGGCGAGCTCGGCGACATGAGCCAGGCGCCCTGGATCTTCACGGCGAACCTGCTCGCGAGCGCCGCCTCGATGCCGATCTGGGGCAAGCTCGGCGATCTCTACGGCCGGAGGCGCGTCTTCCTCTCGGCGGTCGGCCTCTTCATCGTCGCCTCGCTGCTCGCGGCGCAGAGCCGGTCTATGGGCGAGCTGCTCGTCTGCCGCGGACTGCAGGGCCTCGGCGGCGGCGCGCTGCTGACGATGCCGTATGCGATCCTCGCCGACGTCGTCGCGCCGCGCGAGCGGCCGGCCTACGTCGCGTTCGTGACGGTCGTCTGGACCGTCGCGGGCATGCTCGGTCCGCCGCTCGGGGGCCTCATCGTCGATGGGCCGGGCTGGCGCTGGATGTTCTATCTCAACGTGCCGGCCGCGCTCGCGGCGTTCGGCCTGCTGCAATGGGGCTACCGCATCCCGCGCGAGCGGCTCGAGCATCGCGTCGACTTCCCGGGCGCGGCGCTGCTCTTCTGCGCGGTCGGGGCGCTCATCCTCTACACGTCGTGGGCGGGCCGCGCGTTCGGCTGGGCGGCGCCCGGGCCGCTCGGCCTGCTCGCCGCGAGCGTCTGCCTCGGTGCCGGCTTCTTCGCCTGGGAGCGGCGCGCGGCGGAGCCGATCGTCGAGCTCGCGCTGCTTCGGGTGCGCGCCGTCTGGGCGCCGCTGCTGACGACCTTCCTCTATGGCCTCAGCAACTTCGCGATCACCTTCCTGATTCCGCTCTTCGGCCTCGTGGTCCGCGGCAACGGGGCGGTCGAGGCGGGGCTCGGGCTGATGCCGCTGACGTTCGGCCTGCTCGTCTCGGGGATCGTGGTCGGGCGGCTCGCGGCGGCGACCCAGCGCTACCGGCGTTATGCGATGGCGGGCCTCGCAATCTACGCGGTGGGCCTGCTCCTGCTCTCGACCGCGAGCGCCGAGACGCCGCGTGCTCTCTACTGGAGCTATTCGCTGATCCTCGGTCTCGGGAGCGGACCGCTCAATCCAGTGCTGATCGCGTCGCTGCAGAACGCCGTCCCGCCGCGGCATCTCGGGGTCGCGAGCTCGCTGCCGGGCTTCGCGCGCGCCGTCGCCCAGACGATCGGGAGCTCGGCGCTCGGGTCGCTGCTCGGGCTGCGCTTCGCAGCCCATCTCGCGAGCGACGTCCGGTCCCATGTCGCGCCCGGGACGTCGCTCGACGGGCTCGCCGGAAGTCCGGAGACGATTCGGGCGCTCGCCGAGCCGCTGCGGGGCGTGGTCGTCGAGGCCTATCGCAGCGCCTTCGCCGAGACCTTCCTCGCGATGGTGGCGCTGATCGCCTGCTCGGGGGTCGCGGCGAGCCTGATGCTCGATCCGACGCGCGCCGGCCGCCCGTCGTCCGGAGCGCCGAGCGGACCGCGCGGAGCTGCGAAAGAGGCGTCCGGGGACTGAGAGGCTGTGAAGATATCGTCTCGGTCGCGGCGCTTGCGGCGGCGGGCCA
>CAZFKD010000773.1:0-1735 GCA_964519695.1 uncultured Spirochaetaceae bacterium | reverse complement strand
AGGGCGAGGGTGTAGGAGAGGCTGCCGCCGTCGCTCTCGGGGCCATCGAGCCGGGCGACGACGTGATCGAGGAAGGCCTTCGACGAAGCGTCGACGGGCACGGTCTCGGGATCGGCGCCGACCCGCTCGTCGGCGAGCACGCGGACGATCGCCGCGAGCGGATCGATGTCGCCGTCGAGGGCCTCGCTCTGGGAATGCACGAGCACGAGGCGCGCGACGCTCTCGTAGAGATGGGGCAGGGTGCGCACGAAGCCGGCGTTGCCGTTCTCGGTGAGGGCGAGCGTGCGATAGGTCTCGAAGGGGACCTCGAGCGGTGTGATCACCGCGAGCCAGAGCGCGAGGACCTCGTCGACGAAGGCCTCGGCGTCGCCGGCGGAGAGCGCCTGATGCGCGTGGATCGTGTGGAACCAGTAGCGGTTCTCGTGGCGATCGAGGCGGTCCTCGAGGGTCTTGATGGTCGCGGCGGCCTGCTCGAGGCCGCCCGGGAGCGCGCCCGTGCGGTAGAGCACGAGCTCCGCGATCGCCTTGCGGCGGATCTCGAGTTCGCTCTTCGGCTGGGCGCTGGCGCGGCCGGGCGCCCAGGTTTCGGCGTGGTATTCGGCGAGCCGGGTTCCGACGCTCTGCTCGGCACGGCCGATCAGCAGGCGCAGATCGCCCGTGTCGGCGGCGGAATAGACGTAGGCGTGGTCGAGGTAGTCGCTCCAGCGCGCGTCTTCGGCGCCGGCCGTCGTCGCGGCGAGGGCGCTCGTCGCCAGCGCGAAGACGAGCGCGAGGCGGCGGGCGAGGGGCCGGACGCGCGGCGCGAGCGGCTGCGGTCGCGGGCTCTGCAGGAAGGGGTGCTGCTTCATCTCGACGAAGACTCCTCGCTGGATCGATCGCCGAGGCAGGCGAGCGCTCTTTCGAGCACGTCACACGCATCGCGATCTCTCGGTTGTCCGGCGCTCGGGCCCGGGTTCGGTCTCGACCACATCAGGAAGCCGCCGAGCGTCCGTGTCTCGACGAAGCGGAAGCTTCCGCTCGCATGGGAACATTCCCGCTGGAGCGAAGCGGCAAGCAGGATGCGTTTCTTGAGCAGGTCCTGTCGGCCCGCCGGCGTGCAGTCGGGCAATTCATCGAGGGGGACTTCCTGCCATCCATCGACGGCGCTCCCGCGCGAGTCCCGGCTCGCCGCGAGGGCGCGCACGCCGGCGCTCGAGCCGCGGGCGGAGACTTCCGGTCGGCGCGCCTGCGCATCGCTGCCCGCCGAGCGGCTTCGCGCACCCGCCGCCGAGCGGTCGAGCGAGGCGACGATCTCGCCGCGTCGCCGATTGCCGAGATGCGCGGCGTCGACGAGCTCGGCCGACGGATCGGCCGAGGCGCTGCCCGAGCCGGGGCGCTCGCCGAGGGGCGCGCTCGCGGCGGGCAAGGCCGTGACGCCGGTCGGCGAGAGAAAAGACGAAGCGGTTGCCGTGCGGGCGGCGGCGGCGAGATCCCGGGGCATCGCGCGCGCCTGCGCCGCGCGTTCGCGACCGGCGGCGGGAAGCGGGGCCGGGGCGCTTGTCGAGCCTGCGGGCAGGACTTCGGCGCCGTCGAAGCGCGGCGCGCGGGTCGCGAGCGCGGTCGGATCGAACGGGCGCGGCGCGGGCTCGCCTGCGGAGGGACGGTCCGCTGCTTCCCGCGGCATCGCGTCGGTCGGGGGCAGCGGCTTCCGTTCGGTGTGTGCGAAGCGCGCGGCCGAGGGCTGGGTCGGCGCGGG
>CAZFKD010000772.1:0-1737 GCA_964519695.1 uncultured Spirochaetaceae bacterium | reverse complement strand
CGCAGCTCGAGCGTCGGAACACCGGAGGCCGCGAGGATCCGGCCGACCTCGTGACGGCTGCGCAGATGCGCGGAGAGCGTGGCCGTCGCATCGCCGAGCCCGCCCAGATAGACGATCCGCTTCACTCCCGCGCGCGCGGCCTCTTCTGCGAAGATCGAGGCGGCGAGGCGATCGCGCACCTCGAAGTCCTCGGGCGCACCCATCGAATGCACCAGGTAGTAGGCGAGGTCGACGCCGACCAGCGCCCGCGCCACCGCCTCCCGATCCGTCGCGTCGCCGATCGCGATCTGCGTCGACGGCGCGCTGCGGTTCTCGAAGGCGCCGGGTCTTCGCACGAGACAGCGCAGCGGGCGGCCCTGCGCCTCGAACCGCCGCATCAAGCGACCACCGACGTAGCCCGTCGCGCCGGTGAGGAGGATCAATTCATGCGCCTCGAGTAGTCCCAGCTCGACGTGCGCGCAGGGACGATGCGGATCGCCATCTCGCCCGCGCTGCGCGCGAGCAGCCAGCGGGCGAACCGCCCGTCGCGGCCACCGAGATAGCGATCGACGAGCTCGCCCAGCAGCGCCTCGCCCTGCTCGGACAGGAGCTCGGCGCGTCCATTCCCGCGCAGTCCGCGATAGGGCGGCGCGTCGCCGGCGATCTCGAAGCCGCAGCGCGGGTCGGCGCGCAGGCGCTCGATCACCCAGGCGTCCGGCCGGGTCGCACACCAGAGCGCGCCGTCGCGCCAGAGATACCAGAGCGAGAGGACATGGGGGCAGCCGTCCCGATCGAGGCAGGCGAGGCGCAGCGGGACGATCGTTTCCGCGAGAAAGCGGTCCAGCTCCGGCTGGGCGGAGGCGGTCGAGGGCGGCATGGGCTTCCTTCTGTTCGACTTCGAGGGCTGGGACGGCACCCGGCGATCGGGATGGGCTGGACTCTAGCCCCGATCCACAGGGACGGATCGGGGCCCTGACATCCGATGGATCCCCGGTGGCAGAACGTCGGCGTCGCAGGGCGGGCGCGGGCGTCGAGAATAACAACCTCGCACGATCGGAGCGTTGCTAGCCTCCGCGCGATGCGCGCCTCGATCGCAAACGCTCGCCGGACGCCGGCGCCGACGCCCGCCGAGCGTGCGTCGGCGAGGATGCGCCGCGCGAGCTGGGGGGTGCTGGGCTTTTGCTGCGTCTGGGCGGCGACGAGCCTCTATCACCTCGAGAAGCCGCTCCCGCCCGGGACGAGCCTGCGTACGCGCCCGGTCGCGCTCCGGGCGCAGGACGTGCGATTCCTGACCGACCTCACGGCCGGCGACGGACGGGGCGGCCGGGTGGTCCGTCAGGAGATCTTCGACGCGGTGTTCGCGACGATCGATCGGGCCCGCGAATTCATCGTGCTGGACTTCTTTCTCGTCAACGACGATCGCGGCGCGATTGCCGCCGGGGTCTCGCCGCACCGCGCGCTCTCGAGCGAGCTCGTCGATCGCTTGATCGCGCGAAGGAAAGCGGTCCCCGGCCTGCGGGTGCTGTTCGTGACGGACCCGATCAACGACATGTATGGCGGCGCGCCGGCGACCGGTCTGGCGCGGCTGCGCGCAGCAGGGATCGACGTGGTCGTCACCCGACTCGCCGCCCTGCGCGATCCCAATCCGCTCTACTCGGGCCTTCATCGCCTGCTCGTGGGCTGGTGGCCCGATGACGGGCGGGGCCGAGGCTGGCTGCCGAATCCCCTCGACGAAGGCCCGGAGCGCGTGACGCTGCG
>CAZFKD010000771.1:0-1738 GCA_964519695.1 uncultured Spirochaetaceae bacterium | reverse complement strand
GCTCAGCTCGCGGCGCTGCTCGATGCGAACGCCTATCGCCAATCGGTCGCGGAGCGCGACGCCTGAGCCAACGCTCGGGCCGCGCCCTCGCCGGCCGGACTCAAGCCTGCTCCGATTCCCGTGCGATGCGCTGGCGGGCGACCGCCGACCACGGCCCCTGCGGATCGATCTGCAGATAGCGGCGCCAATGGCGACAGGCCGGGCGCATGCGGTCGAGCTTCTCGTAGAGCAGCGCCAGGTTGATGTGGAGATCCGGGTAGATCGGGTCGGCCGCGAGCGCCCGGCGATAGAGCGCGAGGGCCTGCTCGTCCTCGCCCGCCTCCTCGAGCACGTTCGCGAGATTGAAGTTCGCCTCGACGTGGTCCGGAGCGCGCGAGAGACAGGCCTCGAAGGCGCGCCGCGCCGCCACCCGCTGGCCCTGGTTGTACCGGACGGCGCCGAGATTGCAGTAGGCGTCGGCGTATTCGGGATCGAGCTCGATCGCCTTCTCGTAGGCGAGCGCCGCCTCGGACCACTGGCGCGGATCGACGTCGAGCTCGCAGCCCTTCTCGAACCAGCCCATGGCATCGGCCAGCGCCGGCGAAGACTCGCGGTCGCCCGCGCCGTCCCGATCGGGAAGGGGCCGCACCCGCGCGTCCGCCGCATCGGCCGCACCGCCGAACTCGAGCAGGAGCTGACCGCCCGCCTCCTCGAGTCGCCCGTCGCGGCGCAGCACGATCTGCTCGGAGCCCTCGGACGCGAGCCGCAGCGCGCTCGCCGGATCCGCGAGGTCGGGCAGGCGATCGCGCAGGCGCTCGAGATCGCGCCGGATGCGCTGGAGGGGGATGCCGCGATCGATCATCGCGACGATCGCACGCAGGACGACCAGGTCGCGGAATCCGTAGCCGTCGTCTTCGCCGAGTCCCGCCTTCGACGCGACGAGCCGCGTCTTGCGCCAA
Source organism: uncultured Spirochaetaceae bacterium (assembly GCA_964519695.1). Lineage (GTDB taxonomy): Bacteria > Myxococcota_A > UBA9160 > UBA9160 > UBA4427 > UBA4427. The sequence continues at coordinate 800 of CAZFKD010000771.1, read as the reverse complement.
TACCGGAGCCGACGCGGAGACACCTTGAGGATGCGAGCGACATCGCCGAGCGAGTAGTCCGTCACGGGTTCAGCATGGCACGTCGCGCGGGAACTGGGAACGAGAAAGAATTCGAAAGCCGACGGCATTCGCTGGCGGCCCGACTATTCTCCGACGCGGCGAGGTTCCCGCAGCTGGTGCTCGGCCCCGACTTCAAATCGGGTGTGGATCGCTTCGCGGCGATCCAGGCGGGTTCGATTCCCGTCCCTCGCCGCCACTCGCCGCGCACGAAGACCGCCGTTCACCGCGCTGGCCCCGCGCGTTCGAGAAAAGCCCGCAGCGCCCGGCCCGTCAGGGACGCTTCGCAGCGCGCGATCGCTTCCGGCGTTCCCTCCGCGACGAGGCGCCCCCCTTCCGGGCCGCCCCCCGGCCCGAGATCGATGACCCAATCGGCCTGCGCGATCACATCGAGGTCGTGCTCGACCACCAGCACGCTCGCCCCACCCTCGATCACCTCGTCGATGCAGCGCAGCAGGACCTGCGTATCGCTCGGGTGCAGGCCCGTCGTCGGCTCGTCGAAGACGTAGAGCGTTCGACGGGTTCCCTCGAGCAGCGCCTGCCCGAGGCGCAACCGCTGGTATTCGCCCCCCGAGAGCGTCGACAGCGGCTGCCCGAGCGCGAGATAGCCGAGCCCGACCCGCGCGAGCGGACGCAGCCGCGAAACGATCTTCGCATCCGCCGCGAAGACTTCGCAGGCCTCGTCGATCCCGAGCGCGAGCACGTCCACGATCGAGCGGCCGTCGATGCGGATGTCGAGCACT
>CAZFKD010000770.1:1363-1743 GCA_964519695.1 uncultured Spirochaetaceae bacterium | reverse complement strand
GCCGCTGGCTCGCGGCCGCCGAGGCGACGGGCTTCGACCTGCTGACCTGCGGCGATAGCCAATCGCTCTGGGCCGAGTGCTTCTCGCTGATGACGTTCGCGGCGATGACGACGCAGCGGGCGCGGCTCGCGATCACCGTCTCGAATCCCGTGACCCGTCATCCGGCCGTGATTGCTTCGGCTTGCGCGTCGGTCCAGCAGCTCGCCGAGGGCCGCTTCGCCTACGGACTCGCTTCGGGCGACAGTGCGCTGCGCAACATCGGCGTCGCGCCGGCGAGCGTCGCCGAGCTCGAGCGGACGATGCGCGTGGTGCAGACGCTGACGGCGGGCGGGACCTTCGACGACGACGGGACGCCGCTCGCGCTGCACTGGCTCGATTCG
>CAZFKD010000770.1:0-1353 GCA_964519695.1 uncultured Spirochaetaceae bacterium | reverse complement strand
GCGCACGCAGCGCCTCGCCGGGCGCGTCGCCGACGGGGTCGTCTTCTCGAATTGCCTGACGCCCGAGCGTCTCGCGGTCGCGATGGAGCATCTTTCGGCCGGTGCAGCCGAGGCCCGACGCAGCGTCGAGGACATCGAGATCTGGCACATGTGCAACCTGATCTTCGCGCCGAGCGAGCGCGAGGGCATCGATTCGATCCGGTCGGTGCTGGCCGGGACGGCCAATCACGTCTTCCGTTTCACGCTGGAGGGCAAGGGCCTGCCCCCCGGCCTCGAGGAGCGCGTGCGCGGCTTGATGGGCGAATATCAATCTCGCTTCCATGCGCATCCGGGCGGGGCGAATCCGAACGAGGCCCTGCTCGACAAATACGGGCTGCGCGACTATCTCGCGCGCCAGGGCACGATCGCCGGGCCGCCCGAGCACTGCGTCGAACGGCTCCACGAGGTCGCGGGCCATGGTGTGCGCAACCTGATCGTCTCGCAATTCGTGAGCGATCCGTTGGCGTGGATGCGGACCTTCGGCGAGCGGGTACTCCCCTGTTTTCACTGAGAACGGACGGGGCCCTGCCAAGTACGAACGGAACCCCGCGGCGAATCCGCCGCGCGCAAGACGCGCTCCGCCGCGCGCGATCGCGGCGGGCGCCGAGGAGAAGACGATGAGCGATCGGATCGAGAAGAAGTCGCTGTGTCGGATCTGTACGGCGCAGTGTCCTATCGTCGTCGAGATCGACGCGGCCGGGCGCCCGCTCTCGGCCCGCGGCGACAAGACGAATCCCCATTCGGAAGGCTTCTTCTGTCTGAAGGGCAAGCATTTTCCCGAGATGCACACGAGCCCGAACCGCCTGCGCCACTCCCTCGCGCGAACCGCCGCCGGAGCGCATGCGCGGATCGACCCCGAGCAGGCGATGGACGAGATCGCCGAGAAGCTGCAGTCGATCCTCGATCGCCACGGTCGCGATGCCGTCGCGGTCTACACAGGCACGCTCTTCTACCAGCTCCCCCAGACCGCCGCGATGGCGACGGCCTTCATGGACGCCCTGCGGCTGCGACTGCGTTTTTCGAGCGGGACGATCGATCAGCCGGGCAAGCAGGTCGCAGCCGCGGCCCACGGCCAATGGCTCGGCGGCAGCCACGTCTTCGACGAGTCCGACGTCTGGATGCTCGTCGGCACGAATCCGCTGGTCGCGATCTCGGGCGGAATCCCGCACGCGAATCCCGCGCGCCGGCTCGAGCGCGCGCAGGCGCGGGGACTCCAGCTGATCGTCATCGATCCGCGTCGCAGCGAGACGGCGAAGCGCGCGGCGCTGCATCTCCAGCCGCGTCCGGGCACGGATCCGGCCGTGCTCGCGGGCA
>CAZFKD010000769.1:0-1744 GCA_964519695.1 uncultured Spirochaetaceae bacterium | reverse complement strand
CGGCGTGGTCGGGGCCCCATTCGTAGGCGGCGGCGAGGGAGAGCGGGAGCTGCATGCGCTGCGCGAGGCCGTAGAAGAACTCCCATTCCTCGACGAGGTCGGAGCCGGCGGGCGGGTCGACGATGGCCGGCGTGTACTGGCCATAGGGCGCGGGATAGCCCATGGCGTAGGGCGTCAGGGATTCGGTCGGGAGGGTGATGCTCGGGACTTCGAGGGAGAGCTTCGGCGCGATGACGTAGTCGGCGACTTTCGCGGTGGCCGACATCTTGATGTCGAGGGTGATGTTGAGCTCGAGGGCCTTCATGGCTTCCCAGGTCTTGCGCTGATCGGGCCAGGCGGCCATCGGGTTGCCGCCGACGCTGATCAATACGCGGACCTGGCCTTCGCCGGGGAGCAGGATCTCGTCTGCGAGCGCGGCGGTCGGCAGGCCCGAGGCGGTGTTGGTCAGGTTGCGCACGCGGATCTTCTCGCCGAAGCCCCAGCCCGGGGTCGGGTTCGAGGGCTGCGCCTTGGCTCGGGCGCGCGGCTGGAAGACGTTCGGGTTCGAGATGCGCTCGCCGGCGCGCTTGTAATGGCCGCAGACGGTCTTGAGTGCGAGCAGCAGGTATTCGGTCAGGGCGCCCCGCGGCGCCATGTTGGGTCCCGTGCCGGCGTTGGCGCCGCCGTTCTTCGACGAAGCGTAGAGGCGCGCGGCGCGCAGCAGGTCGGCGGCGGGGACGTCGGCGCGGCGCTCGACGTAGTCGGGCGTGAAGGGCTCGATCGCGCGGCGGAGGGCTTCGTGGCCGCGAGCGCTACGGGCGAGGAACTCGCGGTCGCCGAGGCCTTCGTCGAGGATCAGGCGGAGCATGCCGGCCAGGATCGTCGGATCCTCGCCGGGCCGGGGCTGGAGATGGATCGCGGCGACGCGGGCGAGCTCGCTGCGGCGCGGATCGATGACGACGAGCTGGATGCCGCGCTGGACGGCGTCGTGCAGATGCTTGCCGGGATTCATGCAGGGGATGCCGATCGATTTCGAGATCGTCGGATTCGCGCCGACGAACATCCAGACGTCGGCCGAATCGAAGTCCCGGGCGCCGCCCTGCCAGACGCCGTGCAGGGCCGGGGCGATCATCTTGCCGGGCTGGTCGATCGTCGCGCTGGTGAAGAGCATCGGGGAGCCGAGCGAGGCGAGCCAGGCGTGGGCGAGGGGCGTCGCGGCGGGGTAGGGGAGCGAGAACGTTCCGGTGTAGAGGGCGACGGAGCGGGGGCCGTGGCGCTCGACGATGCTTGCGATCTTCTCGGCGATCTCGTCCATCGCCTGGGCGGAGGCGATCGGCGCATGGCGGCCGTCGGCGCCGCGTTTCTGGGAATGGAGGAGCCTTTCCGGATGGGCGTGCTGCTCGGGAAGGGCGCGGCCCTTCGCGCAGGTGTAGCCGTGGTAGATCGGGTTGTCCTTGTTGCCGATGACATGGACCGCGCGGCCGTTTTCGACCGTGACCTTGATCGCGCAGCCGGCGTGACAGAAGCGACAGAACGAATCGTGGATCGTCGGCATGAAGGCTCCTCCGTCTTTGTCATTCGATGCGCCCGGGACGGACCGGCGCGGAACTGGGACCCAGATTACGCGATGCGGGGACTTACGGGGGCGCAGATCGCAGGTCGGTCGGCGGAAAGCGGCGGCGCTGCCCCGGCGGCCATGGCGGGTCCTGCGCGGGGCCGGCTAGGCTCCGGTCGCGCGAAGGCCAGACGGGGAGGATCTTCGATG
>CAZFKD010000768.1:0-1745 GCA_964519695.1 uncultured Spirochaetaceae bacterium | reverse complement strand
CTGGTCGGCGGGCACCGTCGCGGCGATCCGGTAGCGCAGCTTCAGCGCCGGCTCGTCGAAGGCGGGAAAAAAGCGCCGGGCATCGGTCGGGCAGAGCTGCGTCGCGAGCCAGGGCGTCTCGCGATCGCTCGAGCGATAGAGGCCGCGCAGGTCCCGCCGAACGCGGCCGCGAAAGGCGAGCTCGAGGCGCACGGATCCGGCCGCGAGAGGCCGCTCGAAATGCAGGCGGATGCGCTCGTCCCGGGGCCGCAGCTCGACCCGCGCCTTCAGGCTCCGGCCGTCGATGCGCGCCATCGCCCGCGTGACGTTCAGCTCCGCAGCGTGGAGCTCGATGATGCGGGTCGCGCGGCCGAGCTGCAGCGCATAACGCGCCTCGCCGCGGAAGCCGGGCTTCGCGGGGTCGAGCTCGAAGCGCAGCTCGGCGGACTGCGGCCGGACGAGCGGGGAAAGGCGGTGTTTCGAACGGCTCGGCACGGGCCTCTCCATGCGGGGATGGTTGGATCGCGCCGAGGCGATCACGGGGATTCTGCGGGCTGCGCAGGGGCGCCGTCAACCGTGCGGTTCGCTTCTCCGGCCATGCGCCCGCCGAGCGATGCCGACATCCCAGATCGCGCGCAGGCGCCCGAAATCCTCTCGCAGACGCCCGCGCCAGCCGAGCGGCGGGCCGTTCGCGACGAGGCCCCAGGCGTCGAGTCCGCGGGCCCGGGCGAGGAAGAGGACGCGGGGGAGATGGAACGCCTGCGAGACGAGCAGGAGCCGGCGATCGACGAAGCGCCGGGCGAGATGGTCGATCGAGTCGATGGTGCGGAGCGCTTCGCGATCGAAGAGCAGCGCCTGCGGCGGAACGCGCGCGGCTACGAGCAGGGCGGCGAGGGCGTCGACCTCGTCGTTGCCCGCCGGGCTCGAGGCGGAGGGTGCGCGCCCGCGGCCGGTGCAGAGGATTGGCCGCCCGCCGAGGGCGTGATGCGCCGCGGCCGCGGCAAGGGCGCGGCCCGTGAGGAAGCGGCTCGGCCGCCCGCTCTGCGTCTGCGGCGGGCAGCCGAGCGCGACGATCAGATCGGGCGGATCGATCGCGGCGAGGGCGTCGAGGGAAGGGAGGATGCGCATTGTCGCCCGCAGTCTATCCGCTCGCATTCTGCCGCTCGAACCGACCCTCGAACCGCCCCTCGAACCGCCTCCCGATCTCGTGTATCCGTTCGCCCCGAACCATCGCACCCGATCGCAGGAGTCCGCCCGACATGGCCAGCATCTTCACGAAGATCATCCAGGGCGAGCTGCCCGGGCATTTCGTCTGGAAGGACGAGCTCTGCGTCGCCTTCCTCACGATCGCGCCGCTCAAGCCCGGACATACGCTCGTCGTTCCGCGCGAAGAGGTCGAGGCATGGACGGATCTCGATCCGAAGGTCATGCAGCATCTCGTCGGCGTCGCCCAGTCGATCGCCCGCGCCCTCGACCGGATCTACCGGCCGGAGAAGGTCGGGCTGACGATCCTGGGGCTCGAGGTGCCCCACGTGCATCTCCATGTCTCGTGCATCTGGAGCCCGCACGACCTCGATTTCGGGCGCGCGGATGCGAAGGCGACCGCCGAGAGCATCGCCGGGGAGGCAAATAAGATCCGCGCCGCGCTCCGCGAAGCCGGTCATCGCGAGGTCGTCGACGCCTGACGCGAAAGGCTCGGCGGCGCCCGTTCCGCTCAGAGGCTGTGAAGATATCGTCGACCGAGCGACGCGCAGCGCCGGTGGGTC
>CAZFKD010000767.1:0-1749 GCA_964519695.1 uncultured Spirochaetaceae bacterium | reverse complement strand
CCTACGAGGAGAAGCTCGGCCGCCCCGATCCGAAGGCCCTGACCCGCGACGTGCTCGAGCTGCTCCGGACGAACCTCCCTACCGAAGGCCAGATCGAGCTACGCACCGACGAGAAGTCCGAATACCGAACCGCACTGAAACGCCTTCAGCACCCCGGAATCGAGCACGAGACGACCCACTCGAAGGCGCCCCGCACGGCGAAGAACCCGCTCTTCGCGATCAACGCACATCACATGTTCGTGCGGCACAGCGGCGCGAACCACAAGCGCGAGACGGTGGCGTTCTCGAAGCGGATCCAGGCGGTGATTCATCGCCACGCGATCTTCCAGGTGTGGCAGAACCTGGTCAAGGTGGCATCGGAGCGTCAGCCGACGAAGGGGACGCCGGCGCAACGACTCGGGATCACGCGGGTTCGGTGGAGCATCGACCGGGTGCTTCGAGCTCGGAATTTTCCGAGCCGGATCGAGGTCCCCGAGCACGTGCGACAGAGCTACCAGGGACACTTCTCGAGCCGGTTCGTGCAACGAGAACGCGAGCACCGACTTCGGTGGGCCTACTGAGGCCGATTGGTTGAGCGCGGGTCAAAAGTCCGGTGCCATCCGAGCCCGCATACGCGCGAGAGGATCGAATCGCCTCGATCGGCTCAATCACGATCCAATCGTCGAGCCACGTTTCTACCACTCGATCGGCCGGATCGGCGCGTCGATCCCCCCCGAGACCTTCTGAAGGTTCGGAAGCAGCGCCGCGTGTGGGCGCCCGGCGAGGTAGCCGTCGATCACGCGGTGGAAGTTGCTGATCATCCCCTCGACCTCGCCCGAGAGGCGCATGAACTCGAAGCCCGGGCTGCGCAGCCCCGCCTGCTGCCGTGGCAGGTTCGCGAAATCCTGGCGCACGACGTCGGGCCAGCGCGGATCGCCCCATTCGAGCCGGGTCGGCGCCCGCGGCGGAACGTGCGACGCCCCCTCCGGCATCAGCGTCGTCGTCCAGATCTCGAAGAGCGTCTCTTCCGGACCGAGCGGACGCACACGATAGGCGGCGGCGTTGCCGTAGACCGGCAACAGGAAGTAGTGCGGAAATCCGTAGTTGACGGACGAGACGTGGCCCGACGCGACGAGCGCGTTCAGGTCCGGCATCGGAATGCCGGCCTCGCGACTGCGGCGGACGATCTCGTCGCCCAGGCGCGTGTTCCAGGCGACGATCGCCTCCATCGGATCCGCGGGCAGCGGCAGGTCCTTCAGGTCCTCGGCGACGGCGATGTCCTTCGCGTGGATCATCCCGCCGCCCATGCCCTCGGAGAGGACCTTCATGAAGTAGATCGAGCTGCCGACGACGTCGTCCGGATCGGTGAAGCCGACGGTATCCGTCCCCGCGCCGTAGCCGCGCTTGACCGAGCGGGCGAGCAGCTGGGGATGGGTCTGGGTCGCGTGATAGCCCTCCATGAAGGCCTCGCTCGCGAGCTTCCAGTTGACGGGGAGCACCGTCTCGTACCACGACTCCGCCCGCATGCGCTCGACCCGGAAGGCGTCGTGATAGGTCGCGAAGGGCTCGAGGCAAGCGCGCAGCGGGGGCGCATCGTCGTCGAAGTTGACGAACGCACAGCCGCCCCAGGTCTCGAGCCGGCATTCGCGCAGGCGGAGGTCGTCCGCCTCGAGCTGATCCTCGCGGAAGAGGTTCGGCGCGAAGACGAAGCGGTTCGAGCCGTCGAGGTTCCAGCACCAGCCATGGAACGGACAGACGAGGCCGTTCGCC
>CAZFKD010000766.1:0-1753 GCA_964519695.1 uncultured Spirochaetaceae bacterium | reverse complement strand
GCCGCGTCGCGGGAGGCGAGCGGCAGACGGGCATCGCCCTGGAGCAGGCGTTCGCGCACCGCGCGGCTGATCGCCCGGCTCACCGCCGGCTCGCCGTTCGATCCGGCGCTCCCATCGGGCCCTTCGGATGTCGCGGATGCCTCGGATGCCTCGGTCGAGGCTTCACGCGCGGCGGCGTCCGCCGCCGAACTCGTCGCGGACGCGACTTCGCTCGAGGCCTCGGCGCCGGCCACTTCGACGCTGCCCATCGCGAACACCTCCGGGCTGCCCGCGGCGCCGGTGGAGATGGCAGCGACGGCCTCGGGGAGCGGGGGATGGAATCGGATGGGAACGGAGGGCTCCGAGGCGGCGCTGAGATCGCCCTGTTGACCGATCGCGACGACCCTGACCCGGATCTCGTCGCCGGCGACGCCCGGGACGTTGGCGTCGGGCGTAGGCACCGACTGGTTGTAGTCGAAGGGACCCCCGTTGCGGGAGACGAAGACGAGATAGTCCGTCACGAAGCCTTCCGAGGGCGCCCAGCGCAGCTCGGCGACGGTCTCGCCCGGCGGCAGGTCCACCGGCTCGGTCGCGAGCGGGGGGTTGCCGCCGCCGTCCGGCGTCCCGGCGCCCCCCGAGTCGCCGCTGTCTCCGCAAGCGAGCGCGAGGAGCGCGAGCAGGGCGCAGGTGATCCCTCGCCCGGCCGCCGGCAGATACGGCCGGGAGCGGGCGTCGGCGGCCGCGAGGCCGGGCGCGGAATGGTCCGGAGTCGTTCGGGTCATTGAAACGGGCCCCCCTCGTGGCCCATTCGAATGCTTCCGGGAGCGTTCAGGTTTTTTTCGCGTTCAGGCGCATGCTGCGTTCAGGCTCGTGCTGAAGGTCCGAGGACGATCGCCCGCCTGGCTCGATCCTCGACACTGTCGGACAAGTGGGGGAGATGGAAAGTGATCGTCATCACGGTGCGCTCAGAATTCCGCGTCGGCCTCCGCGTTCGATCCGGAGCCCCTTTTTCCCGGTCGTCGCGAATGGCTTCGATTGAGCTTCCGGACTCAGCGGATTAGGCTATTGCGGCGCATGGCTCCGATCAAGGTGACATTGAGGTTGTTCGGCTCGCTTCGCGACGCGATCGGCGAATCGAGCCGTGTGGTGGAGCTCGAGTCCGGCTCACGTGTGCTGGATCTGCGCGCCTGGCTCGCGCAGCGCTCGCCGCTCGTCGATCAGCTCGGCGGGCGGCTCGCCGCGTCGGTCAATCTCGAGATCGCCGACCCGGAGCACGAGCTGAAGGACGGGGACGAGGTGGCGTTCCTGCCGCCGGTCGCCGGAGGGGATGGAAGCGTGAAGCGCTGCACGATCTCGGAGCGGGCGCTCGACGAGGCCGAGGTCGCGGCCCGGGTCGAAGGGCCCGATGCCGGGGGTGTCGTCTCGTTCGTCGGGCGTGTACGCAATCAGGCCCGGGGCCATTCGATCGAGCACCTCGTCTACGAGGCCTATCCCGAGATGGCCGAGCGCGAGATGGAGAAGATCGTCGACGAGGTGGCCGAGCGCTGGCCCGGGACGCGGGTCGCGATCGCCCATCGGGTCGGTCGACTCGAGATCGGGGCCGCCGCCGTCGTCGTCGTCGCGGCCTCGGCCCATCGCGATGCGGCCTTCCTCGCCTGTCGCCATGCGATCGACACGCTGAAGGTCCGTGTGCCGATCTGGAAGCGCGAGGTCGCGACCGACGGCGCCTACTGGGTCGACGACCACGCCTGATCCGGTCGGGGCCGCGCCGTCC
>CAZFKD010000765.1:0-1753 GCA_964519695.1 uncultured Spirochaetaceae bacterium | reverse complement strand
GACCGAGCTCGTCTACGGCACGCTGCGCTGGCGCGGGCGGATCGACTACCTGCTCTCGCGTGCCCTCGAGCGGGACCTCGCGAAGCTCGAGCCCTTCGTCGTCAGCGCCCTGCGCGTCGGCGCCTATCAGATCTGCTTCTCCGATCGGATCCCCGCGACGGCGGCGGTCGACGAGGCGGTGCGCTGCGTGCGGGCGCTCGGACTCGAGCGCGCGACGGGGCTCGTCAACGCGGTGCTTCGGCGGATCACGCGCGAAGGCGAGAGCTTCGCGCTGCCCGCCCTCGCCGACGATCCGCTCGGCCATCTCGTGCACGCCTGCTCGATTCCGGAATGGCTCGCGAAGCGCTGGCTCGAGGCCTACGGCCCCGAGGAGGCCGCGCAGCTCTCGAAGGCGATGAACGAGCCCGCGCCGGTCAGCGTCCGCGTCAACCGCACCCGGACCACGCGCGATGCGCTGCTGCCCGAGCTGAAGACGCGCTTCCCGGACGCCGCCCCCTGCCGATTCGCCCCCGACGGCATCGTGCTCGGACGCCGCGGCGACGTCGGCCAGGATCCCGCGTTCCTCGCCGGACTCATCAGTCCGCAGGACGAGGCCTCCCAGCTCGTCGTCGACTGGCTCGATCCCCGGCCCGGCGAGCGGACCCTCGATCTGTGCGCCGCGCCCGGCACGAAGACCGCCGCGATCGCCGAGCGCCTCGCGGGCAGCGGCCAGGTCCTCGCCCTCGATCGCCACGAACGCCGGCTCGGCCTCGTCGGCCGGGGCCTGCGGCGTCTCGGGCTCGGCGGCGTCGCCGTCGCCGAGCGCGACGCGACGAAATCCCTCTCGGACCTGCTCGCCCACGGCGGTCCCTTCGATCGCATCCTCGTCGACGCCCCCTGCTCCGGGCTCGGCGCGCTCCGCCGCAACCCCGACGCCCGCTGGCGCGTGCGTCCCGAAGATCTCGGCGAGCTCGCGAAGATCCAGCGCCAGCTGCTCGAATCCGCCGCAGGGCTGCTGAAGCCGGGCGGCGTGCTGGTCTATTCGACCTGCACCGTCACGCCCGAGGAGAACGAGGCCGTGATCCGGGGATTCATGGCCACCCGCGCCAGCTGGCGGATCGCCCCCCGCGAAGACGCGCCCGCCGAGCTGCAGCCCCTGATCGGGGAGGACGGCTTCCTTCGTCTGCTTCCCCATCGCCACGACACCGACGGATTCTTCGCGGCGCGCCTCGTTCGAAGCCGGCCCGATCCGAAGTAGACTCGCCCCGTTCGCCCCCGTTCGCCCCCGTTCGCCCTTCTTCGTCCCTCCTCGCCTCCGGAGACCCCGCATGCCCCACCGCGCGCGAGCCATCCAGATCGCCCCTTCGATCCTCGCCAGCAATTTCGTCGAGCTCGCCAGCGAGCTGCGATCGATCGAGTCCGCGGACCTGATCCACGTCGACGTCATGGACGGGCATTTCGTGCCCAATCTGACGATCGGGCCGGCGGTCGTCGCCGCGATCAAGAAGGTCGCGCCAAAGCCGCTCGACGTGCATCTCATGATCGAGCGCCCCGAGCAGTCCCTCGAGGCCTACATCGACGCCGGCGCCGACATCCTCGGTGTCCACGCCGAGGCCTGCGCGCACCTCCACGGCACCCTCGGCCAGATCCGCAAGCTCGGCCGGCAGAAGGGCCGGGAGGTCCGCTCGTGTGCGGTCCTGAATCCCTCGACGCCGGCGGAGGCGCTCGAATTCGTCCTCGAGGAGACGGACCAGATCCTCGTCATGACCGTCAA
>CAZFKD010000764.1:0-1759 GCA_964519695.1 uncultured Spirochaetaceae bacterium | reverse complement strand
CGACAGATCGATGTCGAGCCCCGAGGCCCAGACGCGCCCGAGCGCCGCGAGGAAGTAGGCGGAGTCGGGGGTCTTGTCCTCGCGGTGTCGGATCGAAGGGAGGATGTTTGCGCCCTGGCGCGCTGCGGGCGCCTGACGCGCGAACGAGCAGAGCGATTGTCCCGGGCCGACCTCGATCAGCAGTCGTCCCGGCGTCTCGAGGATCGTGTCGATGCCCTCGGCGAAGCGGACCGTATGGCGCAGATGCGAGACCCAGTACTCCGCGCTCGTCGCCTCTTCGTCGCGGATCGGCCGGCCCGTGCGATTGGAGATGAAGGGAATCTTCGGTCGCTCGAGCTTCAGCGTCGAAAGAAAGGCGCGGAACTCGTCCAGGATCGGATCGAAGAGCCGCGAATGGCCGGCCCGGGAGAGGGGCAGTCTCCGGAACTCGACCTCCCGATCGGTGAGCCGCTTCTCGAGGGCCTCGATCGCCGAGGGCGATCCGGCCGCCACGCACAGCTCCGGCGCGTTCACCAGCGCGAGATCGCACTCGCCTTCGAGCAGCGGCTCGAGCGCCGCCGACGAGAGATTGACGCTCGTCATCGCGCCTTCCTGCGCGCTCTGCGTCAGCCTGCCGCGCAGGATCAGCAGCTCGAGGGCATCCTCGAATCGGAGCACGCCGGAGACGCAGGCCGCCGTGTTCTCGCCGAGGCTGTGGCCGATCATCAGGTCCGGCTCGATGCCCCAGGACATCCAGAGCTGCGCGAGCGCGTACTCGACGAGGAAGATGATCGGGAGCTGGACGCTCGTCTGCTTCATCGCCTCGTCGGCGGCGGCGAGGGCGCTCGCGGCGCCGGGCCCGGTGATGTCGGGGAGCAGCACCGGACGGAAGGCCTGCCCGGTCTTCTTCTCGAGCAGCGCGAGTCCGCGATCGAGGTGCTGGCGGAAGACGGGCTCGCTGGCATGGAGCTCGACCGCCATGCCCGGATAGTGGCTGGCGGCACCCGAGAACATGAAGACGACCGAGGGCTTCGCGTCGGGGACGCTGTGGCTGAAGACGCGCAGCGGATCGCCGCTCTCGAGCAGCTCGACCGCCTCGGCGGCATCCCGCGCGACGAGAACGCGCCGGCGGTCCATCTCGGCGCGACCGACCTCGAGCGTATACCCGACATCGGCGAGATCGATCTCCGGATGGGCCCGCAGATGAGCGGCGAGCGCGCGGGCATTGCCATCGAGGGATTTGTTGTTGCGCGCGGAGAGCCGAAGCAGCTGGTGCGAACGTCGGGAGGGCTTCGGAGCCGGGCGCGCGGGCGGCTCCTCGAGGACGACGTGCGCGTTCGTCCCGCCGACGCCGAGCGAATTCACCGCGGCCCGCCGCGGTCCGCGCGCGTCGGCCCAGTCGTACAGCCGATCGTTGACGACGAAGGGCGTTCGCTCGAATCCGATCTCCGGATTCGGCTTCTCGTAGCCGAGCGACGCTGGGATCTGGCGATTCTTGAGCGCGAGCGACGCCTTGATCAGGCTCGCGACGCCGGCCGCCGTATCCAGATGGCCGATGTTGGTCTTGACCGAGCCGATCCGGCAGAAGCCGTTCGCCTGGGTCGAACGCCGGAACGCCTGCGTCAGGGCCGAGATCTCGATCGGATCGCCCATGTAGGTCCCGGTCCCGTGGCACTCGACGTAGCCGATGGTCGCCGGATCGACGCCGGCGACCGAATAGGCCTCGGCCATCGCGGCGGCCTGCCCGTCCACGCTCGGCGCGAGGTAGCCGACCTTCTGC
>CAZFKD010000763.1:0-1760 GCA_964519695.1 uncultured Spirochaetaceae bacterium | reverse complement strand
CGTGCGCCGGCATGCGGATCGGCTGCGCGAGTGGCTCGCCCGCGAGACGGGCTGCGCGATCGGTGCAGGGACGGATGCCCGGAGCGAGGGTCGAAGCCCGGTTCGGAACGACAGCCGGCGCGAAGGTCCCGACGGCGTTCTCGACCGGGCCCTCGATGCGCTCGCGGCCGACGGCGAGATCGTTCGGCTCGGTGCCGAGCGTTGTCTGTCGCGCGCCGCCGCCGAGCGGCTCGACCAGGCGCTCCGGCAAGCGGTCGATGCGTTCCACGCGAGCGAGCCGCTGAAGCCCGGCCTTCCCCGCGCCACACTGCTCGGCCGGCTCCCCGAGAACGTCCCCGCCGAAGTCGCCGCCGCACTGCTCGCGCGGCTCGTCGGGACGGGCTGGCTCACGAGCGCAGAGCAGCTCGTCGCCCGCGCCGACTTCCGCTCGAGTCTCGACGCCGAGGGCGAACGACTCGCTTCGGAGCTGCTGCGTCGTCTCACCGACGCGCGCCTCGAGCCGCCGTCGCTCCGCACGCTCGCCGACGCGCTCGCCGTCGCGCCCGAGCCGCTCCGCGCGATCGCGTTTCATCTCGAACGTCAGGGGCGCCTCGTCGCCGCGCCCGAGGAGCTCTTCTTCGAACGCGGGGCGGTCGAGGCCCTGATCGGCCGCGTGCTCGCGCATTTCGAGGCGCAGCCGGAGCTCGATACCCAGACTCTAAAGACCCTGATCGGCGCGAGCCGGCGCACGGCGATGCCGCTGATGGCACTGCTCGACGACCTGCAGATCACGCGGCGCGACGGGAGCCTGCGCCGTCTGCTGCAGCCAAGACCGCGCTGGCCGCGCGGCCGCGCGGACTAGCCCCGCAAGCTCGCGACGCCCGCCTCGATCCAGCGTGCCAGCGCCCCCGACAGCACGCGCTCCCCGAAGAGCGGTGCAACGCCGAAATAGAGCAGCAGCGCGCCGCAGACCGCGAGCACGACCTGCTCGTTCGAGAGCGCCCGGCTCGCCGCACGCGGGTCCGCCTTCGGTCGCAGCATCGCGATCAGCGGTCGGCCGACCGCCGTCAGCGCCAGCACGGTCGCGACGACGCCCGCGATCAGCCACCCGCGATGGCCCGCGTGCTCGACCGCGGTGAGCACGTCTCGCCGCGCCACGAAGCCCATCGTCCCCGGAAAGCCCGCGAGCGAGAGCAGGAAGATCGCGAGCAGCGTCGCGCGCGCGGGGCTCCGGCTCGACATGCCGGCGAGATCGCCGACGTGCTCGCAGGCCCGCTCGTGATGCGAGAGCGAAGAGAGCGTCGTCGAGACACCGACGACCGCGAGCCCCGTCGCGACCAGCGCCGCGACGAGCGCCTCGCCGCCGGGCCCCCGCGCGTCGACGAGCGCGAGCGCCAGGAATCCGACCTGCCCGACCGCGAGCCAGCCGACCAGCCGGCGAAGGCCGACCTGCACCAGCGCCATCGCATGGCCCCAGACGAGGGTCAGGCAGGCGAGACCTCCGATCCAATCGGGCAGACGGCGGACGAAATCCGAAGCGAGCGCGGGATCGGCGGGCAGGTGAGCGCGGTGATGGCGCTCCTCGACGACCTGCTGGGCACACTCACGCGCAAGGGCATCCTCGACGCCGACGGCGACGAGGCATGAGTTGATTTCGCTGTATGATCGACATGACATTCGCCAGCAGACAGGCGGCGCAAGCGCCCACTGGTGCTGCCCCGGGACGCGGCCAGACTACTGGTTGCAGTTGCGCAAGTGGACGTGCACCTCCCCTTGCCAGG
>CAZFKD010000762.1:0-1762 GCA_964519695.1 uncultured Spirochaetaceae bacterium | reverse complement strand
GCGGCATCGTCTACTGCCGCGACGAGCTCGAGCGGCCCGAGGAAGGCCTCTGGCAGGTCGGCGTCCTGCAGTACTGGGATCGTTATGTCCGGATCGAGGGCGAGTGGTATTTCGAGCGGCGCAAGTTCCACCGCTTCTACATCGTCGACGCGCTGAGCCGCCCGCGCGCCGGCGCCGGGCTCGACGAGAATCCCCTGACGACGATCCAGCTGCCGGACGCCTTCCCGACCTGGGGCGTGTTCTGGCGGCAGGTCGGGCAAGTCGACTAGCGCGACGGACCGGCTCCGGGAGCGCCCGGGCCGCCCGGCGCCCCGCCGAAGCCCAGCCGCTCGTCGCTCCGCATCGCATCCATCATCGCCCGGGCCATGATCGCGTGGCCCTCGGCGTTCGGGTGCAGGTCCCACTGCGACATCACGAGATCCTCGACGTCCGTGTCGCCGTAGATGCCCGTGAGATCGAAGGTGATGAAGCCCGCGTCCTGCGCGGCGTCGCGCAGTTTCCCGATCTGCTGCACGTCGGGCTGCCGCTCGGGGACCCGCGGCATGTAGATCCAGACCGGGAGCGCGCCGCGTTCGCGCGCGAGCTCGGCGATCTGCGCGTAGGACGCGCGCACCAGCTCTTCCGCGAAGGGCGGCAGCTCCCGCAGCATGGCCGACTGCGACATGCTGGGCGAGAGGCCGGCGCGCGCGACGATGTCGCGCAGGAACGCGTCCTCGAGCGGGAGCTTGTGCTGGACGAGCCGCGCGAGGCGCTCGATCGCGAGCGAGCCGTCGACCTCGTGGGCGATGTAGTAGATCGCGTCGGGCGTCAGATCGAGGGCGACCTCGCGCAGCACGCCGAGCTGACAGACGGGGCTGTAGCCGCCGACGCCGAAGTTCAGAATTTCGAGGGATCGGCCATCGGGCCGCTGGTCGGCCATCCAATCTTCGACGAGGGCCTCGAAGGGCTCGCCGTCGTGGACGCCCCAGCCCATGACGTGGGAAGAGCCGAGCATCGCGATGCGGTAGGTGTTCTCGGGCTTCTGCGTGGCGTAGGACCGGTCGCGCATGCCGAAGGCGTTCGTGGAGACGCGATAGCCGTTGATCGTCGCGCTCTGGTTCGGCCGCAGCGCCCAGTAGCGCATGTCGCCGGTCGTCTCGAGGAACTCGATCTCCGGGAAGTCGACCCAGTCCGGCGGCGCCTGAATGCCGCTGTCGAGGAAATTCGACTTCGAGGCGTCGAAGAGATTCTCGTAGTAGCCGCGCTCGATCGCGCGCAGATCCGCCGTGTTGGGCTGGTTGCTCTTCAGGCTGCGGAGGATGAAGCGCGTCTTCTCGTCGACGCGGCGGTGGACGCCCGGATGGCCGGCGACCCAGAGGATCGACATCGGCAGGATCACCGTCACGATCCCCGATCGCAGCAGCTGCGGCCAGCGCGCGCCCTTCGCTGTCGCGCCGAAGAGCAGGCCGCCCTCGAAGGTCGTGAGCCGTTCCACGGCGAGCTTGACGACACCGACGCAGACGAGCGCGACGGCAGCCCGGGCGAAGAAGCCCGCATCCGCGAAGCGCCAGAGCGAGAGCCATTGCTCGAAGGACTTCGCGGACCAGAGCGACCAGAGCACGCCCATGACCGCGAAGACACCCATCGTCCGCAGCGCGGCGAAGAACGCCTCGCGCGGGTCGAAGCGCGCCGAGAGCGAGCGCTTGCGGCCGCGCCGCGCCTCCCAGGCGGTGTTGAGCATGACGAGCACGCCGAGGATGGTCCAGAAGAGCGTGTCCTGGAG
>CAZFKD010000761.1:0-1773 GCA_964519695.1 uncultured Spirochaetaceae bacterium | reverse complement strand
GAGCCGATCGCGCAAGGTGGCGTCCGGAAGATGCGCGATCCGGCCGATCGACTCGTTGCAGTCGACCAGGGCCTTGAGCAGCTGCAGGCGCTCGACGGTGTGGTCGTCGTATCGCCGACGCCCCGACTCGCTGCGCGAGGGCGTGATCGCGTCGTAGCGTCGCTCCCAGGCACGGATGGTGTGCGGGTCGATCCCGGTCAGCGTCGAGACGGTCCCGATTTGATAGAGGCGCTCGAGCTGGTTTTCGGCGTCGGCCATTCGAAGTGCACTCCCGCGCGGATCTCTGCCGGCTGGCTCCGAACGGACCTCCGGGAACAATCCTGCCTTTGTCTAGAGAGTGTCTAGCTTTGCGATCTGGGATCGACAAGCCGGGGCGTCCGTATTGTCCCCCGGCCGACCCCGGGCGCGCGTTCCCCGACGAGCCCGGGAACGCGCGCGCCCGAGCCCGAGCCTATTGGCCCTGCGCTCGGCCCCGAGCCGCTGCTCGGCCGCTGCCGCGCAGGTAGACGGTCATCGCCATGCTGACCGCGGCGATCGCGTTGGCGACGACGATCCGCTCGAAGCCGAGCTCGCCGATCCAGGCGATCTCCAACAGAAAGGCCAGCACGACGAACACGATCTGGAGGCCGAGAAAGATGCCGAGGACGCCGCTTGCGAGCTGGATCGGCGGCGAGACGCCCTCTCGGCTGAGGGTGTATTCGGCCGACACGGCGCCCGCGGCGACCGCGATGAAGGTCGCCGTGTGGATCAGCGTGTAGCCGAGCACGAGCCCCGGACGGATTGCCGCGTCGATCCGGAAGGGCTCTCCCAGGAAGAGAACTGCGCCGAGCGCGCTCGGCGTGGCGAAGGCTTGTTGCGAGATCAGATCGACGATCAATACGCACAACGCCACGACGCCCGCTCCAACCAGGCCGACCGGTGCGGCCGCTGCCAGGTAAGGCATCGAATCGAATTGCGGAATCGTTTGCTCTTCGGCCGACCGGTCAGCGGCGGGCGGGTTCGAACGGGAAATCGAGTGGTTCATTTTATTCTCCTGGTTGTCATTGGTTCATGCTCTTTGTCGATCCGCTCGCGCAGCGCGAACGGCGTCAATGGATCCCCAGCTCTGCAGCGATCTCGCGCGCAGCCGCCGTCTCCGCGAGGATCGCGAGCGCCTGCTTCTCGATCTGCCGGACACGCTCGCGGCTCACGCCCAGTCGCTGGCCGACCTGCGCCAGGGTGCGTGGCTCCGCGCCATCGAGCCCGAAGCGCCACTCGATCACCCTCCGGTCCCGCTCCGGGAGCGTGGGGAGAAGCGCTTCGAGCGCGCGCTTGATCGCGTCCCGATCGAGGGTCGTCTCGTTCGAGAGCTCTTCCTCGGGCAGCGTCTCGCCGAGGGTCAGATCGTCTGCTCCGGCGACCGGCGTCTCGAAGGAGAGCGTCGGAATCAGGCTCCGCCGCAGATCGTCGACTTCCTCGACGGTGTCGACGATCGTTTCCGCGAGGGTCGATGCCGTGGGCTCGTCGGGCGACGTGAGTCGCAGCGATCGCTCGATCTGCCTCATGCGTCGCTGCTGGTCGAGCACCGGGGTAGGCACTCGGATCAGCTTCGAGCTCGTAGTGACCGCGCGGACGAGCGCCTGCTCGATCCACCAGACGGCGTAGGTCGAGAATTTGTAGCCGCGGGTGTAGTCGAACTTCTCCACTGCGCGAATCAGGCCGAGGTTGCCCTCCTGAATGAGATCGACGAAGGGCACCCCTTGACCGCGGTAGCTCTTGGCGCAGCGGATCACG
>CAZFKD010000760.1:0-1775 GCA_964519695.1 uncultured Spirochaetaceae bacterium | reverse complement strand
CAGGACGATTTGCCGGCGTTCGTATAACCGACCAGCGCGACGGTATGGACGTCTTCGCGCCGCCGTCGCCGGCTCCCGGCCTCCTGCTCGATCGACGCGAGCTCCTGGCGCAGCTCCGCGATCCGGTCGCGGACCTTGCGGCGATCGAGCTCGCTCGCCGATTCGCCGGCGCCGCGGCCGCCGATCCCGCCGCCCTGCCGATCGCGGCCGCCGCCGGTCTCGCGCAGCCGGGGCGCCATGTACTCGAGCCGCGCGATCTCGACCTGCAGCCGGGCCTCCCGGCTGCGCGCATGTCGCTGGAAGATCGCGAGGATCACCGCCGTACGGTCGAGGACCTCGACCCCCGTCGCCCGCTCGAGATTGCGCGACTGCGAGGGCGTGATGTCCTGATCGACGAGCACGATGTTCGCGCGCGGCTCCGCCTCCGGATCGGGAGCGCCCTCGTCGGGCTCGCCCTCGTCGTCGGCGCCGAGCTCCTCGGACTCCTCCCATCCGTCCTGCGGGTCGGATCCGTCGTCGGCCCTGCCGCCCTCGACGAGGCGCAGATGGGCGCGCGCCCGATCGGCCGTCTGTTCGTCGTCCTCTTCCTGTTCGTCGTCCGCCGCGCTCTTGCCGCCGGTCCAGCCCTGGACGACGCCGGTCCCGCCCGTCCAGCCGGCGAGCTCCATCAGCTTGCCCGAGCCGACGACCGCCGAGGGGGCGAGGCGCGCCCGGCGCTGCAGCACCCGCCCGACGACCTGAAATCCGAGGGTCGAGGCGAGGCGCTCGAGCTCGTCGAGGGAGGAGCGGAAATCGCCGTCGCTCATGGCGGGCAGCTGGACACCGAGCAGGACGGCGCGGGGACGGGGCTTCTCGGTGGTGGTCATCGGGCGCGCAGGATAGCGGCTCGCCCGCCTATCTCGCCCGGGCGAGGCGCGTTAACGTCGATGTTCCCGAACGAGGAGGTCCCCCATGCTCGACTTTTCCGTCCGCCATACCCTCGCCCCCGTCGACGCGAAGATCGCCGAGACCGAGAACCCGCGACACCGCGCCCTGCTCCAGAACTTCCGCGACCACCTGATCGCTGAAATCGCCGGCGACGTCGACGCGATCATGAAGACCCAGGTCGCGAGCCCGCAGTACCATTTCTACGGCTCCGGCGTCGGCGACAGCGGCCCGAAGGGCGGCGCGGCCGTGCGCGGCTTCTACGAGAACATCTTCTCCCTCGGCTACAACAAGCTCCGCTACGTGGCCGACCGCTTCATCATCGACGACCGCGGCCTCTTCCACGAAGGCCAGATGGACATCGTGTTTCCCGGGCGTGCGCTGAAGGCGATGGGCATCCCGTGCGACGACGAAGCCGCCTACTACGTCTTCTCCTACCGCCAGGCCGCGATCTTCCACTACGACGAGCAGGGCAACTGCACCGGCGAGGATACCTACAGCGACGGCGCCCTGACGCCCGAGCGCCTCCGCAAGCTGACGCCGGAAGAGGTCGCGACGCTGCCGCGGAGCGTCTGAAGCGCGCCGGAGCTCGGGCGAGTGGCCGTGCAAGATCTGCTGGAGAAAGCCGCTTGGAGCTGTCGGCCCCGCCCATTCGCACGCATTGGACGCGCCTCGCCCGGCGGCTGCCGGCGCGGCTCCAGACGGGCCCGCCCCTCGTCGCCGCCGCCGCGGCGGGGCAGACCGCGCGGATCGGATCGCTGCTCGATGGCGGCGCGCCGATCGATGCGTGCAATGCGCGCGGGCAGTCCGCGCTCCACGTCGCCGCCCGCTGCAGCCGCATCGAAGCCGCC
>CAZFKD010000759.1:0-1775 GCA_964519695.1 uncultured Spirochaetaceae bacterium | reverse complement strand
GTGAGCAATCGAATGTGGTTGTTCACGCAGATGTCCCAGCCGTAATTCATGATCGGCGTGGTCAGCCAACCGATATAGACGCCCCAAACGGCCGCGCGACGGTACTCGAGCCAGAGATCTTCGAGCGAGGGAGCCTCGGCGACCCCCTGCCTCACCAGCTCGGCACGGTAGTAGGCGAGCAGCTCCCTCTGATTGCGACGCCGCATCCCGACGCTCAAGCCGGTCATCAGCAGATACGTGACGTCGTGGAGGCAATACCCGCGCGCCATCAGCTGCCAGTCGATGAGACCGGCCGCTCCGTCGGGCAGGAGATAGGTATTGCCGACGTGGGTGTCCCCGTGGCAGAGCGTCTGCGGCAGGGTCGCCTGATGCTTCTGGAGCTTGCGAAACTCCCGATAGAGACCCTCGGCCGTCTGGCCCGCCGCCTCGACGAGCTCTTTCTTGAACTGATTCTGCTCGATCTCCGCCGCGATCATCGCCGGAACCATGTTCGGGTGATTGAACATGGTGTAGATCGTTCCGGAGGTATGCGGCTCGACCCAGGCGAGATCGGCTTCGAATCTCGGCGACTGCCAATAGCGCGCGTGCAGCGTGGCCAGGGAGCGGAGCAGGGATTCGATCTGGGCGAGCGAGACATTGCTCTTGACGTTGGCGAAGTGGGCATTCCGAAGACGGAGATCTTCGAGTGCGATCGCGAAGCCCTGTTCGCCCCGCTCGTAGAGCCCACCGAAGGAGATCGGCGCTTCGATCCCGATCTCCGGGCGCAGCCTCGTATAGAAAGCAACCTCGTTCTCGTAGAGCGGAATGTCGCCGAGATCGGGGCGACAGACCTTGACCATCCATCGCCGCGGAAGCGAGTCGCTGCCTTCGCCCGCGAGGACGACGTCGACACAGATGCGACCGGCTGTCGATACCTCGTCCGTGCCCGCGGCGAAGGTCTTGCTCTCCAGCACTTCGAAATCGGCCACCTCGACCCCTGGATGGAGTGATCGAACGAGCCGCGTCAGGTCCCCGCGCTCGAGCTGATCCGCGTCATGAGGAAATGTCGCCACTTGGTCAATCTCCTTCCGTCTTGCCGGGCGCGGCCGAGCGCACGGCGCGATGCGAACGTCTGCGATCGCGGACGGTAATGCGAATGAATTAGAATCACAATACAGTCGAGCTACCCTGAAAACGTGGATGAAAAAAATCCGAGACCCGGGCGCCTGGCCCTCGTGGAGGCTGCCGAACGCCTGATCGCCGAAGAAGGCCCCGCCGTTTCGCTGCGCCAGGTGGTCGCGGCAGCCGGTCAGCGCAACAGCTCCGCGATCCGGTACCACTTCGGCACTCGTGAACAGCTCGTCGGCGCGGTCGTCGACGCCCGGCAGAGCGTCTTCGAGCCCAAGCGGCTCGAGCGCCTGGCCGTGCTGGAAGCTGCGGGTGAGCTCACCGCGCGCGGGCTGATTCGGGCTCTCCTGGAGCCCGTCTTCGAGCATCAACGCGGCGCATCGCCGAGCTATCACGCACGCTTCATGGAGAAGATTCGCGACTATCCTGGCGTGGAGCTCGTGCGGCGCGAGGACTGGATCGCCACCCGCCTGATCATGAGCCAGCTGGCGCGTCAGGCGGCGCCGGTGCCTGCGAGTCAGCGAGTAGCGCGCCGTCGAGGTCTGATCAGCGTGGTCTTTGCCTTGTTGGCCGACCTCGAGCGCGCCGAACATCGCACGCCTGCGGAGCGAAGCACAGCAGAGCGCGCAACCATCGACATGGTGCTCGGCGTCGTCCACTCGGGCTCG
>CAZFKD010000758.1:0-1777 GCA_964519695.1 uncultured Spirochaetaceae bacterium | reverse complement strand
GGCGCCGCATCCGCGCCTTCCGTCTGCGCTCCGGCCCGGGCCCGGGCTTCGCCGGCGAGCAGCGGCGAGGCGATCGAGATCGCGATCGCCCAGACGAAGGCAACGGCGACCCCGTCGACGAACCCGCGAACGCGCGAACGCGCCGCAGCGATCATTCGACACCGCAGAGCGTCACCACGGACCGCGCGCCTCATCGGTTCTTGTACGACTCTTCCTTCGGCTTGCGGAACGGATCGTGGCAGCCGCCGCAGCTCTCGCCGAGCGCGCGGACGGCGAGACCGACCGCCGCCGGATCGCTCCCCTTCGCCGCCGCCGCGAGATTCGCCGCCGCCTTTTCGTAATCGGCGATGGTCTGCTCGAACTTCGCCCAGTCGCTCCAGATCTCCGCCTTCGCGTCGGTCTTGCCCGCCGTCCCCTTCTGCTCGAAGGCCGGGCCGATCAGCTTCGCCGCATCCGCCATCTGCTGGGCATGGTTCGCGACGGCGCCGGGCCGGACGAGCTGGTTCTTCATGATGCCGCCGATGGCGCCCATGTTGCTGCCGATCGCCGACATCAGCAGCTGGCGATATTCGATCAGCGCCTGCTCGGACGCGGCGGCCTGCGCCGAGGCATCCCGCGGCGCGAGCACGCGGGAGCCGGCGAGCGCAGCGAACAGGGCGACCGCGACGACGAACGCGGGCGCGAGGGATCGGAAACGAGCGAAGACGGGACGCGGCATGGATTCCTCCGTGGATGTCGGAAAAGAACAGGGTTGCACACGCGAGCAGGGCTGACATCGGGCCATTCACGCGTCTTCCGGACGTGCGTCGCCCGACGCGGCATCGCCATGGACGAGCGCCTTCGTGCCGGCGGCCGTCCGAAACAGCTCGGCCCGCGCGCCAGAAGCGCCCACCGCGGCGGGAGCGCCCGGGGTATGGAGGCTGCGCAGCGCTTCGGCCTCCGTCTCGATCAGCGGATCGAAGGCGACGGACGTGAGGGCGATCCCCTCGTCGGCGAGGACCTCGGCGAGCGAACCGACGACATCCTCGGCCGTCAGGCCGGGCGCGAGGTCCGCGACGCCGCCTGCGCTCTCCGGCCGGAGCTCGAGTTCGAGGGCTTCGTAGATCGGGACGAGGATCTCGCGCAGCCGATCCGTCTCCGCGATCGTGATGACGCCGCCGACGTGCGCGCCGCCCCGGATCACCCGCTGCCCGACGCCCATGACCTTGATGCGGCCGGCGAGATTGACGCTGAACTCGCCCGGACAGTACTCCCCTTCGATCTCGCCGATGCGCGCGTCGAGCCCGAGGCGACGCAGGGCCGCCACGATCCAGCCGGAGAGGCGCTCGAAGCGAGGTCGGATATGGAGCGGGGCGTCCGGATCGGCGGAGGCCCAGGCGAAGGCGAGCGAGGACGCGAGGAAGACGGCTGCATGGCCGCCCGCGAGCCGCACGACGGGCTCGAAGCCCGCTGCGCGGGCGAGCTCGACGGCCCGCGCATAGCCCGGGCGCCGGGCATCGAGACTCGAGAAGAGCAGCGCGTCGTCCGGGCGATAGAGCCGCAGGCTCTCGGGCGCCTCGCCGCGGGCGACACGTCGCAGCATCGCGTGGGAGATCGCCGTATCGAGGACGGGTCGGTCCGGGAAGCGATCGCGGTGGAGCAGCATGGAAGGGCGGACCTCGCTCGGCGAAGACGGAAGTCGACTTTCGGACTGTAGGCGCCAAGGAGAAGGGCGTGTAGGCTGGCCGGGCGCACGGGGGCGATCGCCCCACCGCTGTGTCCCGCCGATCCGAGGTCT
>CAZFKD010000757.1:0-1785 GCA_964519695.1 uncultured Spirochaetaceae bacterium | reverse complement strand
CAGCTCGATCCCGAGCGCCTGCGCGCCGAGCGGCCGGAGCTGATCGTCGGCCGCGTCAGCGGCTACGGCGCCGAGGGGCCCCGCGCCGACGATCCCGCCTTCGACTACACCGCCTTCTGGGCGCTCTCGGGCCTGATGGACAGCATGCGCGATCCGAACGCAGCGCCGGCCTGGATGCGGCCCGGGGTCGGCGATCATTCCGCGGCGCTCGCCCTCGTGACGGGCATCCTCGCGGCGCTGCGGACGCGGGACGCAGGCGGAGGCGGGCAGGTCGTCGAGGTGACCCTCCAGCACATCGGCTACTACGTCAACGGCAACGACACCGCCTACGCCCTCGTCACCGACGAGCTCCCCCCGCGCCACGACCGCCTCGCGCCCCGCAATCCGCTCTGGAACCACTATCCCTGCCAGGAAGGCCGCTGGCTCTTTCTCGTCATGATCGATTCGGATCGCTATTGGCCTTCGCTCTGCCGCGCGCTCGATCGCGAGGCGCTCGCGAGCGACGAGCGCTTCGCCGACGCGATCGGCCGCTTCAAGAACGCGCGCGAGCTCGTCGCCCTGCTCGATGGGGTCTTCGCGGCGCGTTCGCTCGAGGCCTGGGGCGAGGCGCTCTCGCGGGAGCGCCTCATCTGGGCGCCGATGCGGACCCTCGACGAGGCGATCCGCGATGCCAACGCGGAGGCGACCGGATGTTTCGCGACGGTGGAACATCCGCAGTTCGGGCGCTTTCGAACCGTCGCCCCTCCGGTCCGGCTCTCGGCCCATCCGATGCCCGGAACGGCGGTGGCGCCGCTGCTCTCCGCGGACACGGGCGCCGTGCTGCGCGAGGCGGGGGTCGACGAGGAGACGGTGGCCCTGCTCGTCGCGGTGGCGAGCTAGGCGATCCGGAGCGTCCGCCGGCGAAGAGCGCGCGGCGTGAACCCAGGGAAGGAATCGAATCGATGCGGGCGGCACGCGTGCGGATGGACGGCGGAATTTCGAAGGGCGCGAAGACGAGCGGGGGCGCGCGGCGCTTCGATGCTTCGAGGGCGATCGCGGCGAGCCTGGCTGCGCTCTTCGTGGTCGGTGCGATGGCGGCCTCCGCCGATCCGGCGCCCGACCCGCGCAACCGCGCGTCGTTTCAGGTCGTCGTGACCCGCGAGGTCGAGAACGACTGGGCGACCGCACGCCTCACGGCGATGGCCGAAGGCCAGGATCCCGCGCGCGTCGCCGCGGAAGTCAACGAGCGCATGCAGCGCGCGCTCGCGACGGCGAAGAAGGAGAAGGGGATCGAGGTCGAGAGTGGCGGCTATACGACGCAGCCGATCCACGACGCCAATCGGATCGTGCGCTGGCAGGCCTGGCAGGAGCTGCGCCTCGAATCCGCCGACGTCGACCGGCTCTCGAAGCTGATCGGACAGCTGCAATCGGAGACGCTCCAGCTCTCGGGCATCTCGTTCTCCGTCAGGCGCGAGACCCGCGAAGCCCTGCAGGATGCGCTGACCCTCGAGGCTCTGCGCGCCTTCCGCACCCGCGCGGACCTGATCGCGAAGGGCATGGGCAGCAGCGGCTGGTCGCTCGTCTCGGTCTCGGTCGGGCAGGGGGGCACGCAGCCGCATTACTATGCGATGCGGGCCGAGGCCGACATGGCCATGAAGAGCGCGGCGGCCCCGGCCTTCGAGGCCGGCAAGAGCGAGCTCCAGATCAGCGTCGACGGCACCGTCGAGCTCGATTGAGCCGCCCCCCGCCGCCCCCCGGCCGCCATGCCAATCGGCCCCGAAGTGGATAAAGTCCGCCGTCGCGTCC
>CAZFKD010000756.1:0-1791 GCA_964519695.1 uncultured Spirochaetaceae bacterium | reverse complement strand
GCGGTGCTGGGCCTGGCGCTCGGCCGCGGCGCCGATCCGGACGGCGCCGCCGTAGACGTGCAGCTCGCGCACGAGGGCGTTCGCCGCGAGCTCGGCGACGAACGACGGTCGCTGCGGCAGCGAGAGCCGCAGGAAGCCGACGATCGCGTCGGCTTCCGTCACGAGCTCGAGGAAGACCTCGCATGCGTCCGCAGCGTCGTAGCGCGTCTCGACGAGCCGTAGCGCATCGGTCTCGAACGCGCGCCCGCGGATCTCGCGCGCGCGGATCTCGACGAGCCGATGACCGCGCCGCGCGGCCTCCGCCTCGGCGAGCTGGCGGAAGTTCGTGCGCTTGTTGCCGACGACGATGTCGTCGGAGGAGATGTCCCGGATCACCCGCGTCACCCGACACCAGCGCGGCACGCGCGCGAGCCCCTCCGCGACGACGTCGAGCAGCTCCGCCTCCGTATACGGCCGCCACTCGCTGCTCTTCCAGTGGCGCATCAGCTCTGCCGTCTCGATCAGGCTGCAGGGATAGAGCTTGAGCTCGTCGGGGCGATAGGCCGGATCCTCGAAGAGCCGCGCGAAATCGGCGCGGTCCGAGGCCGGCGTCGCGCCGCGCAGGTTCGCCATCCAATGGGCGTGGATCTTGAAGCCCGCCTGGCGGAGCAGGCGGAAGGCCTCGCGCGTCTCGGCGAGGCCGTGGCCCCGTCGATTGGCAGCGAGAATCGCCTCGTCGAGGCTCTGGACCCCGAGCTGGATCTTCGTCGCCCCGAGCCGCCGCAGCCGCACGACCTCCGCCGGATCGACATGATCGGGCCGCGTCTCGAGCACGAGCCCGACGCAGCGCGAGCCGGCCGACTCGTTGCGCCGCTGCGCCGCCTCGAGCGCGCACCAATCGGCCGCGGCATGGCCCGCCGTCGCGGCATCGGCGCCCGTTTGTTTCAGGAATCCGGCCACCCGCTGGTTGTACGGATTCTTCTCGAAGGCGCCGCCGTCGACGGCGGCATCGATCGCCTCGAAGTCCGGAAGCGCTTCGCCCTGCTCCGAACGCCGATCGACGCCGGCCCCGAAATCGCTCATCGCCTCGAGACAGCGCTCGACGAAGCGGACTTGATAGGCCTCCGGGTAGAACGACCAGGTCCCGCCGAGCACGATCAGCTCGACCTTGTCGACGGGATGGCCCGTGGCGTCGAAGGCGGCGAGGCGATTCCAGGTCTGCAGGTAGGGATCGAAGCGGTTCTGCGCGGCGCGCTGCGCGCCCGGCTCGTCCGAGAGGTAGCTCTTCGGCATGCGCACGTCGTTCGGGCAGAAGATGCACTGCCCGGGGCAGGGAAAGGGCTGGGTCAGGACGGTCAGCGGGGTGACCCCGCTCTGGCTGCGCACCGGCCGCCGCTGGACCCGCCGCGCGAGCCGCACCGGATCGAGCCCCGGCTCGCCCTCCCCGGAGAAGACCCGCAGCCCGGCGATCATTTCGCTGCGCGAGAAATAGCCGCCCCCCGGCCGCGGATGCCGCCGCAGGAGCGGATCGAGCACTTCGGCGGCGAGCGCCCCGCCCGACTCGCCCGGGAGCGCCGCGATTTCGCGCAGCAGCGGCAGGAGCGCGGCCCGCACCGGCCGCGGATCGAAGTCGCGATCGGGCCCGCGGCTGCGGAAGCGGCCGCCCCGGCGCGGCGTCTTCGCGATGCGTTCGTCCTGGCTCACGGCGGGGCTCCTCGGGCGCGGAGTCTAGGCCGGCGTCTGCGAACCGCGAACGACTCGGCGGGGGCGCCGGGGCCGAGGCCTGCGCGGCCCGCCTCCGCAGCGCGCCCG
>CAZFKD010000755.1:0-1791 GCA_964519695.1 uncultured Spirochaetaceae bacterium | reverse complement strand
GGGAACGGAGGTGTCCATGCTCGACCGATTGATCCGGGGCGGCGTCGTCGTCGATGGAACGGGAGCGCCGCGGCGCACGGCCGATGTCGGCATTCGCGACGGGCGGATCGCGGCGATCGGCCGGATCTCCGAAGCCGCGCGCGAGACCCTCGACGCCGACGGCGCGATCGTGGCGCCGGGCTTCATCGACCTGCATACCCACTACGACGCGCAGATCCTCTGGGATCGTTCGCTGACGCCGTCCTGCTTCCACGGCGTCACGACGATCGTCGGCGGGAACTGCGGCTTCACGATCGCGCCCCTCGCGGACGACGGCGGGCGCTACCTCCGGCGCATGCTCTCGCGCGTCGAGGGCATGCCGCTCGAGGCGCTCGAGGCGGGCGGCGCCTGGGGCTGGAAGGGCTTCGGCGAATATCTCGACCAGCTCGACCAGGGTCTCGGCATCAACGCGGCCTTTCTCGTCGGCCACTCGGCGATCCGCCGGCTCGTGATGGGCGATGCCGCCGTCGGCGAGCGGGCGACGCCCGCGCAGATCGAGGCGATGTCTGCACTGCTCGCCGAGAGCCTGCGGGCGGGCGGGCTCGGCCTGTCTTCGGGGCGGACGCCGGTGCACCAGGACATGGAGGGCCGGCGGGTTCCTTCTTTCCACGCGAGCGACGAGGAGATCTTCGCCCTCTGCCGGACGGTGCGGGCGCATCCGGGGACGACGCTCGAGTTCGCGCCTTCGCTCTCGGAGTTCGACGCGACGGGCGAGCGGATGATCGAGATGTCGCTCGTCGCCGGGCGGCCGATCAACTGGAACGTCCTGATCGTGAACGCCGAGAAGCCGGACGACTATCTGCGCCAGCTCGCCCTCTCGGACCGCGCGGCCGCGCGCGGAGCGCGGGTCGTGCCGCTCTCGGTGCCCCATCCGATGGAGTTCTTCGTCGATCTCGTGAGTCCCTTCTACTTCGGCGGGCTGCCGGGCTTCGGATCGGTCATGACGCTGCCGCTCGCAGAGCGAAAACGCGCGCTCGCGGATCCGGCGCAGCGGGCGACGATCGGGCGGGCGGTGGACGAGGCCTTGAAGGGACCGCTCGCGGATTATTCCGACTTCGCGCGCATGGAGATCGCGCGGACGTTCGAGCCGGCGAACGCGGGGCTCGCCGGCCGGCTCGTCGGCGACGTCGCGCGTGAGCGGGGTCAGGGGGCCCTCGATGCAATGCTCGACATCGCCCTCGCCGATGGCCTGCGGACGCTCTTCGTGCCGGTGCGGGTCGGGGCGGACGACGCGAGCTGGAAGGCCCGGGGCGAGATCCTGCTCGATCCGCGCGTCGTCGTCGGCGCCTCGGACGCCGGCGCGCATCTCGATATCGGGACGGCCTTCGCCTACTCGACGAAGCTGCTCGCCGAGGGCGTACGCGAGCGCGGGATCATGACGCTCGAGCAGGCGGTGCAGCAGCTGTCCCAGGTGCCGGCGCGGCTCTACGGATTCCGGGATCGCGGCGAGCTGCGCGAGGGGAACATCGCGGATCTCGTCGTCTTCGACGCGGATCGGGTCGATCGCGGTCCGGTCGAGAGCCGCGCGGATCTGCCGGGCGGCGCGGCGCGGCTCTATGCCGAGGCGATCGGCGTCGAGGCCGTCGTGGTCGCGGGCGTCGATGCGGTCCGCGCAGGAAAGCGGACCGATGCGCGGCCCGGACGAATCCTGCGCTCCGGTCGCGATACGGAGACGGTCGGCGTTCCGGGCACGCCGGCCCGTTAGGCCGCGGGGCGCTCGAGCGTCAGGCCGCTACGGCGCGGCGACGATGG
>CAZFKD010000754.1:0-1791 GCA_964519695.1 uncultured Spirochaetaceae bacterium | reverse complement strand
GCATCGCCGCCTGGTGGTTGACGTCGCTCGCGATGCCCGGACGCTGCGTCAACCACCAGGCGGCGATGCCCGTCATCAGCAGAACGATCAGGATCGAGATGGCCTCGATGCGCTGGCCCATGTCAGCCCCCTCCGGCGATCGGCTCCCGCGAGCGGGTTGCGTCGACGAGACGGTATCGCCACGCGAGCCCGATTCCCGCCGTCCAGGTCGAGAGCCAGGGGAGGTGGTCGAGAATCGCCCGTCCCCGCTCCGGTGCATCGGCCGCGCCCCCGCCGAGCACGACCGCCGCCAGCGTCGTCGCGACGAGCTGAAGTGCGAGCGCCGCGATGCCGGCGAGGAGCCCGCGAACGACCCGAGACCTCGCGGAAGGGCTCGGTGCCCGCAGCTCGACGAACCAGACGAGTCCTGCGAAGAGCAGGAGCAGTCCGAGCCCTCCATCCGGCTCCGCCAGCCGGAGCGTCGTCGCGTCGGCCGACAGCAGGCCCCTGCCCGCGGCCACATCGAAGCCGAGCGCGCGGGCGATGCCCGCACCCAGGGCAGCGAAGCCGCTCTCGAGGGCAGGACTGCCGAGCTTCATCAGCGCATGGGGAAGCGGGACCAGGAAGACGAGCAGCAGCGCCACGGGCAGCGTGCATCCACCGGTCGCCCGACAGAGCCCGATGGCGGCGGCGACGAATCCGATACGCCCGGCGCGGGCGACGCCGCCAGCGATCGCCGCCAGCTCGATGACGATCCCGACCATCACCAGAAGCCATCCCGTTCGCGAGCGCATCGCCGGGGGGGCGCCCCGGGCCGCGACCCACGCGAGCAGTGCGAACACGAGGGTCCCGCGCGTCCACGGCTGGCTCGAGAGGTTCTCGATGCCCGGCCGGAGCGCCGGACCGAAGGCGAAGACCAGCCCGATCCAGAGCGCGAGACCCCATCCCCACCCGGCCGGGATCCGAGCGGTCTGGGATCCGCCGTCCGCTTCGAGCACGGACCCCGGGGAAGTCGTAGCGGCGGGGGGAGGCTCCATCCGGTCGCGTTCGCCTAACGGATCCGCGCGATCGATCCGAGCACCGGCAGCTGATAGCGCTGCTCGACCTCCGTGTCGCTCACGATCACCGCATCGACGAGCTCGAGCAGTACGCCGAGGCCGATCGCCATCAGGAAGCTGCCGATGATGCCGACGACGATGTATTTGAGCGGCGAGTTGTCGGGTTGACCCGGCGGAACCGCCTTGTCGAGGATCGTCGCCCGCTCGCCCTGCTGGGCCGATTCGACGGCCTCTGCGAGCTCGGCCTGACTGACCTTGCGCAGGAACTCGCGATGGCTCTCGCGCAGGATCTCCGCCCGCTGCTCGAGGGCCGCGAGCTCCTCCTGGCGCTTGGGCGTCGAAGCCACGCGTCGGTCGAGATCCTCGAACTCCGCGACCGTCGCCGCGAGCTGGCGGCGCAGCTCGCCGACCGTCGACGCCGGCGAGCCCGGCGCCGCGGCGGGATCCGGTGACTCGGCCACCTCCTTTTCGAGGGCCGCGAGCTGACGCTTCGCGGCGACGACGCTCGGATGCTCCGGGGTGTAGATCGACGAGAGCTCGTAATAGCGGGCGCGCTGGTTCTTGAGGCGCTCCTGCGGGCTCTGCGCGTCCGGGGCGGTCGTCGCGATCGTCGTCATCCGGGTCTCGGCTTCGGCGATCTGGAGCGCGAGGGACTGACGTTGCATCTGGAGTCGGTCGAGTCGGGAGATGTTGGTCTGGAGCTCGCCCGGAAGCTCGCCCCGGTACTGCTGCTTGAAGGTCGTGATCGCGCTCT
>CAZFKD010000753.1:0-1798 GCA_964519695.1 uncultured Spirochaetaceae bacterium | reverse complement strand
CGCCAGCTCGGTTGGCGTCAGCGGCGTGGCCAGCACGGCCTGGTAGGTGCCCTCCCACTTGAGGGCGGCCATCGTCGGCCACAGACTGAGCCCGCCCCCCTGCAACATGGCGGTGGCGGCCAGCACCCCGGGGCCGACGAACGACACGTAGTCGTCGGTCGGCAGCGATGACGTGTCGACCTGCGAGCCGAGGCCGAACCCGATGGCGACCAGGATGTCGGCGGGCGCCTCGGCCATCTGCTCGGCGAGGCGTTCCCCGTCGCGCCGCGGATCGTAGGCCGAACCGAGCAGCACGCCGTTCTCTCGCAGCGACGTCGACCCGCGCGGTCCACAGACCCGCTCGACCCCCTCACCGCTCTCGCCGTCGAGCAGCGCAGCGAGCGTCGGATTGCGCTTGACGAGCGCCACGCGGTTCTGCTCATAGACCGGTCGAGAGTCCAACACCTGCCTCCGTTCGATAGACGAGTCCCTGATGTCGCTGGCGCGCGCGCTCGAAGACGTCCGCGTCGCGGGCGGCGAAGCCCTCGACCGAGAACGCGAAGCGGCGGCGGCCGCGCAGGAAGACGGCCCGGGTCTCGTCGATCTCGGCGCCGCTATGCGAAAGGCGGCAGAAGAAGCGGTCGTCGACCGTCTCGAAATCGAGCATCGGCGCGACGGCGGCCTCGCCGCGATCGCCCTGGATCAGGATCCCGTGGCGCGCGTCGGCGAGGGCGACCCAGCCCTCCGTCGCGCCCAGGCACGAGGTCGCCGAGACGGTCGACGAGACCGCCTTCGACTGGGCGAGCACGGTCTCGCGCCCCAGCCGCCGCCATTCGACGCGGGCGCCGCCGTTGACCGTCGCATAGCGGAGCGTCTCGGCATCCCAGGCGCCCGGCAGCAGCGTGAACATCCCGAGGCGCAGGCTCGCGATGCGCGCGTCGTGGGAGGCGAGATCGTGGACCACGTCGATCCGGTCGCGGTTGCGGTAGACGCGGTAGGTCTTCTGCCAGAGGCCGAGATCGGTCTCGAAGGTCGTCGTGAGCGTGGTGCGGACGGCGCCCGTCGCCTCTTCGCACTGCGCGAGCCGAGTCGGGCGCAGATCGGTGTGCTTGCTGCCGTCCTCGAGGACGGCGAGCACGTGGCCGGTGTAGAAATCCGGGGTGTATTCGATCGCGTCGAAGGTGCCGTGGGGAATCGTTCCGATCAGCGGATGCGGCGACAGCGACGGAAAGCCGAGCGACTCGAGGGCCGCGCCGCGATGCGCGATGAAGCTCGCCGAGACGCGATCCGTCGTGATGCGCTGGATCGGCACGGGCGCGCCCCTCGACGTCCGATTCCGCGGCGCGGGGACCAGCTCGAGCGCCAGCACCGATCGCGGCGCGATCTGCGGCTCGAGCACGAGCCGGATGTCGCGCAGACTGCCGTCCCGATGGAGCCCGACGACCTCCACCTGGTACCGGGCGGGATCGAGCGCGAGGCCGCGCCGCGTCTTGATCTCGAGCGCCTCGAAGCGCCCGGCCGCGAGCCGCAGCGGGATCTCGATCGGCATGCGCGACCAGTTGCATGCGTCGGGATTGACGATGAGGACGTCTTCCCCTTCGCCGCACGGGGGCACGCAGGCGGCGAGCCGCGCGCGACTGCGGGTCTGCGCGAGGCCGATCCGCGTCTCGAACTCGACGATCTTCTCTTCGGTCGCCCGCGTCCGGAAATCGCTGCGCCAGAGATCGACGACGTCTTCGAGCCGGTTCTCGCCGGCGACGTTCGGCGCGACCCGCAGCGCCGCGTGCTCGGTGCGGACCAGCTCGTGGCAGCGCGTGTT
>CAZFKD010000752.1:0-1799 GCA_964519695.1 uncultured Spirochaetaceae bacterium | reverse complement strand
TCTCGAGGTAGACGACGCCCTCCTGGTGTCGCTTCTGGGTTTCGATCCGGACGCCGCTGATGCGCTCGGGCATCAGGACGCGAATGCCCATCGAGAACATCGAATGCCGCAGATGATCGAGGATGTCGGCATCGAGGTCGCGCAGCAGCCGCTCGCGCCGATCGATGATCGTGACGCGTGTCCCGAGCATCGCGAAGACCGTCGCGTACTCGCAGCCGATGACGCCGCTGCCGATCACGGCGAGGCTCCTCGGGATCGCATCGAGATCCAGCAGCGTATCGCTGTCGACGATCACGCGGTCGTCGATCGGGATCTCCTGCGGACGCCTCGGCCGGCTGCCGGTCGCGATCACGACGTGATCCGCTTCGACGATCTGCTCGCCGTCGCGATTCGCGATGCGGATCTGGTTCGGGGAGACGAAGGAGGCGGATCCGGCGAGGACCTGGACGCGGTTGCGATCGAAGAAGGAGCGGATCGTCTGCTGATGGTTGGCGATCAGCATGTCGCGCGGGCCGCGCAGATCGTTGATCGAGAGGGGGCGGAGCTGGGGCGACGTGACGCCGAGCTGGGTCGCGCGGCGGCTGTTGACGAGCTCGAGGACCGTATGCCGGAGGGCCTTCGAGGGCAGCGTGCCCGTCTGGACGCAGGCGCCGCCGAGCATCATGCCGCGCTCGACGACCGCGACCTCGAGGCCGAGCTTGGCGCCCTGGAGGGCGGCCGACCAGCCGGCGGGGCCGGCCCCGATCACCACGAGGTCGAAGTGCATGCAGATCTCCCGATGGACCCGCGCGGTTCCGGTGCGGGCACGACGGATCGCGCATCGGAGGGGATCGACCCTGGCTTGACGTCCGCTGCGCGCGCCGCGATCGGCGGGCGGCGGAGGAGGAAAGGCTGGATCAAGCTGCTCGACCTAACGCCGGAGGAGCCCGGCGCGCCGCGGGCGCCGAGGCCATCCGGGCTCGCCGCTCGTGCTCCCGCACGACTCCGCAGTGGCTATGCTCGGGTCGCGCGACGAGGGAGGGAAGCACATGTCGGAAGACCGGAGCTCGGAGCGGGCAGACTCGCGAATCGAAGTCGAGCCGCTGCTCGACGATTTCGGTGCGGTCGTGTGCGGCGTTTCGTTTCGCGATCCGGGGGCGACGAAGCTTCTGCAGGATCTCGTCCATGCCCACGGGCTGATCTTCCTGCGCGACCAGCCGATGAGCGATGCCGACCATGTCGAGGCCGCGAGCCGCTTCGGAGAGCTCGGTGTCTACCCGCTGCAGGCGGCGGCCGGCGCCTTCGAGCCCCTCGAGTTCATCGAGGACGGTCCCGACGATCCGCCCAAGGCGGACGGCTGGCATAGCGACGTCAGCTGGATCGAGCGCCCGCCCGTCATGGCCTTCCTCTCGATGCTCGAGGTGCCCGAGCGGGGCGGTGACACGCTCTGGGTCGACACGGCGAAGGCGTTCGAGACCCTGTCGCCGCGGATGCAGTCGATCGCTTCCGGGCTCTCCGTCTACCACGACATCAGCGAGGCGAATCGCCAGCTCTTCCTGCGCAAATGGGGCCAGGAGATCATCGACCGCACGAAGGCGCGTTACGGCATGGGCGCGAGCCATCCGCTGGTTCGGCTGCATCCCGTCAGCGGTCGCCGGAGCCTCTACCTCGCGGGCTATTTCATGCGCCACATCGAGGGTCTGTTGCCCGCCGAGAGCGAAGCGATCCTCGGCTTCCTGATGTCGCACGCGACGGCGCCGGAGCGCGCGGTGCGCTGGCGTTGGCGTTGGCGGGCGCACGATCTCGCGATCTGGGACGAG
>CAZFKD010000751.1:0-1802 GCA_964519695.1 uncultured Spirochaetaceae bacterium | reverse complement strand
GACCCACCGGCGCTGCGCGTCGCTCGGTCGACGATATCTTCACAGCCTCTGAGGCGGATGGGCCCTCGGGTCCTCGGCTCGCTCCGATCGCCTAGCGCTCCAGCCAGACGACCGAGCAGGCGAGATTGTCGCCCGCCTGCTGCCGGCGATGGGCCTCCATCGCGTCCTCGACGATCGAGCGACAGGCGCGCAGGGCGGACAGATCGGGGGCGGTTCCGGCTTCGACGCGCTCGATGCAGGCCTTGACGGTTCCGGCCGGATCGGCGACGCCGATACCCCGCTCGGAGAGCCCGTCGGTCGCGAGGGCGATGGCGCGCAGGCCCGCGAGGCTTCGCACGCCGACCCGGGAATAGCGCTCGATCAGCTCGCGGCGCGCCTCCTCGTAACCGAGGAAGGGCGTGAACTTCCAGGCCGGGTCGCGCCCGCCGAGCTCGGCCGCGCCCGCTGCATCGATCGCGAAGAGATGGCTGTCGCCGAGCGAGGCGTGCAGCAGCAGGTCTTCGGCGGGGCGCAGCACGGCCATCACCAGCGTCGTCGGCGCCGGCCGGAGCCCGTTCTTCCCGGCGATCTCGAGCACTGCGCGATTGGCGCAGAGCAGCGCGTCGAAGGCGAGCTCGCGCCAGGCATCCGGGCTGGTCGTCGGCGGCGCCTTCCGCGTCACGCGTTCGGCGAGCTCACCGAGCAGGGCCTCGGTCGCGGCCTCGGAGCCGAGCGCGCCGTGGTGGCCGTCGGCGGCGATCACGAGCGTTCCGCCCTCGTCGAGTGCGAAGGCCGCGCAGTCCTCGTTCGGATCGGTGTGGTCGTAGGTCTTGCTGGCGCCGCCGCGGGAGAGGGCGGCCGCGACCGGGCCGAGGCCCTCGAGGGCGACGGTGCCGATCCGGTGGTGGTCGCGTCCGCGCAGGAAGACGGTCTTCATCGGCTCAGCTCGTCCTCTCGGGCGTCGGCTCCAACACG
Source organism: uncultured Spirochaetaceae bacterium (assembly GCA_964519695.1). Taxonomy (GTDB): domain Bacteria; phylum Myxococcota_A; class UBA9160; order UBA9160; family UBA4427; genus UBA4427. Next base: position 848 of record CAZFKD010000751.1, on the reverse strand, counting down.
GGCGCATGTTCGTTCGGGCGATCCGGGGATCGTGGGCGCGCGCCCATTGTACGAGGCGGGTCGGGCGCGGCAACTTCGCGGCCATGACCGACCCCGTATCACGCCATGCGCTCGTCTTCGCTCTCGCCCACGAGATCGGGAACCACCTCGCCGGCATTCGCCTCGAGGCCCATCTGCTCGACGAATCGCTCGGCGCGGCCGGTCTCGCCCGCGCCTCCGTCTCGATCGATTCGCTCGCGGCGCAGGCGGGGCCGTGGCTCGCGCTGCTGCGGCCGCTGCTCGCTCCAGCGGCGGCGCCGACCGCGCGGACGTCCGTCGCGAGCGTGCTCGACGGCGTGCGGCGGCAGCTCGAGGAGGACGGGCTCGGCGGGCGCGCCGTCCGAATCGAGATCGCGAACGAAGCCGCCGAGGGGCGCGTCGTGTTCGAGGGGCTGCATGCGCTGCTGCTCGTGCTCGTCGGCTCGCCGCAGACGCTGCCGCCCGGGCGCGCGCCGATCACGCTGCGCCTCGCCTCCCGCGCGGACGAGATCGAGGTCGTCTGCGAGCTGCCGGGCGAGGCGTTCGGCGCGGACGACGACGGGGGTGCAGGGGGGCCGCCGGCGCTTCGGGGTCGGGATCTCGCCGTGGCGCTCGCCCGGGTCCTCGTCGCGGATGCCGGGGGCGGGGTCGACGTCGAGAGCGGGGACGGCCGCGCGCGGGTGCGCCTCAGGCTGCCGCGCGGCTGACGGGCTGCGCTTCGGCGTCCGGCTGGAGCAGGCGTGCCGGCGGCTCGCGCAGGTCCCAGACGATGCCCGCCGCGGCGAGTGCGCGCAGCCCATAGTAGGTCGGATCGATCTCCCACCAGAAGA
>CAZFKD010000750.1:460-1804 GCA_964519695.1 uncultured Spirochaetaceae bacterium | reverse complement strand
CAGCTTGTCGAGGGCGTTGTGGCGACCGACGTCCTCGCGAACCAGCCGGATCCGGCCCGCGAGATCGCAGAACGCGGCGGCATGCGTCGCGCCCGTCGCCTGTCCCAGCGGCTGCCGCAATCCGAGCTCGCGCATCGCGCGCTCGAACGCGACCGCCCGGACCTGCGTCGAGGGCAGCGCCTGCTCCGGCAGGCGCACGACCCGATCGAGATCATCCGTCCCGCACAGCCCGCAGCCGGTGCGGCCGACCAGGTTCCGGCGGCGCGCCCCCGGGCCGGCCCTCTCCTGCGGCGCGATGCGCAGCGCGAGTACGATCCCCTTCTCGCGCAGGCGGATCTCGCATCCCAGCAGATCCGACGGCGCCTCGATCAGGCCTTCCGTCAGGCAGAATCCGAGCGCGAAATCCTCGAGATCGGCGGGCGACGCGAGCATGACGACATGCGGCGTCCCGTCGATCTCGAACGAGACGGCGACTTCCTGCGCGACGCATTCCTGCGTCGGAACGACTTCGCCGTCGCGGACGCAATGCGCCTCGACCCGCCCCGCTCCCGGCGTTCGCGAGTCCTCGGTCGCCGCTGCGCTCACCGCCCGCCCCCGTCGCCGCGCCGCACGCGATGCTCGAGCAGATCGGCCTGGCTCCGGTCGAACGCGTCGTGCTCGACCTGCCAGCGGGAAGGCCGAGCCGCCTTGCGGGCCTGGACCGCCGTGACCTTGTACTCGGGGCAGTTCGTCGCCCAGTCCGAGGACTCGGTCGTGACGACGTTGGCGCCCGACTCCGGAAAATGGAATGTCGTGTAGACGACGCCGGGCTGGACGCGCTCGGTCACCCGTGCGCGAAGGACCGTCTCCCCCGCGCGACTCTCGAGCAGCACCGGGTCGCGCTCGGCGATGCCCCGCTCGGCCGCGTCGTGGGGATGGATCTCGAGCAGGTCCTCCGCATACCAGGTCGCGTTCGCGGTCCGCCGCGTCTGCGCCCCGACGTTGTACTGCGAGAGCACCCGTCCGGTCGTCAGCAGCAGCGGGAAACGCCGCGTGACCTTCTCGTCCGTCGCCACGTACTGCGCGATCAGGAAGCGCCCCTTGCCGCGCACGAAGCCGTCCTCGTGCATGATCTGGGTTCCGGCCTCGCCCGTCCCCTCGTTGCAGGGCCACTGCACGCTGCCGAGGCGATCGATCTTCTCGTAGCTGACGCCGGCGAAGGTCGGCGTCAGACGCGCGATCTCGGCCATGATCTCGCTCGGATGGCCGTATTCCATCGGGAACCCCAGCGCGTTCGAGAGCGCGCAGGTGATCTCCCAGTCGGCCTTGCCCGCGAGCGGACGCATGACGCGGCGCACGCGCGAG
>CAZFKD010000750.1:0-450 GCA_964519695.1 uncultured Spirochaetaceae bacterium | reverse complement strand
GCTCCGCGTTGGTGAACGTGCCGTCCTTCTCGAGGAACGAAGAGCCCGGCAGGAAGACGTGGGCGAACTTCGCCGTCTCGTTCAGGAAGATGTCCTGCACGACGACGTGCTCCATCGCCGCCATCGCCGCCGTCACGTGCCGGGTATTCGGGTCGGACTGGACGAAATCCTCGCCCTGGCAGTAGAGCCCCATGAAGCTGCCGTCGAGCGCCGCGTCGAACATGTTCGGGATGCGCAGGCCCGGCTCGGGCTGGAGCGGGACGCCCCAGGCCGCTTCGAAGCTCGCGCGCACGGCCGCGTCGCCGATGTGGCGATACCCGGGGAGCTCGTGCGGGAACGAGCCCATGTCGCAAGCGCCCTGGACGTTGTTCTGCCCGCGCAGCGGGTTCACGCCGACGCCCGGCCGCCCGATGTTGCCGGTCGCCATCGCGAGGTTCGCGATGCCGATGA
>CAZFKD010000749.1:0-1805 GCA_964519695.1 uncultured Spirochaetaceae bacterium | reverse complement strand
GTCGACTCGCTCGAGGTCCTCCGGACGTCCGATGCGCGCGAGGACCCGCGCGACGGCGACCCGCAGCGCCTCGGGCGTGCCGCCGAGGCGACTCGCCAGGACGTCGATCAGCTGGGCGTGAACGGCCTCGTCGGCGAACTGAGCGCGCTCCGCCATCGCCGCGACGGCCTCGATCAACGCCTCGATCTCCTCCGAGCGATCGGCGTCCCCGTCCCGGGCCGCGGTCTCGAGTCGCTGGACCAGGTCGGGCATGCGCCGGTAGAAGCCGCCTTCTCCGAGCGCGCGGGCAGCCGCAACGACGGTCTGCGCGCCCGTCCCGCGCAGCGACGAGGCGAGCAGCTCCTCCGCGTCGAGCCCGCCGATCCGCCCGAGGATCGCGCAGGCCCGCACCTGAAGATCGGGCTCGAGTCCGCTCCAGACCGGTCGCAGCGCAGCGACGGTGAGGTCGCCGAGGCCGACGAGGGTCGCATCGACCAGCTCGCACAGCGAAGCCTCGCGCCCGGTCTGGAGCATCGCCAGGATGGCCCGCTCGTCGCCGACGATCCCGAGAAACTGGATCAACGCCGTTCGGCGCGAGAGATCATCGCCCTCGAGACCGTCGCAGCAGCGCGCGACCAGATCGAGGTCGCCGCGCGCCCGCTCCTGCAGACGCGCGCAGAGCGCATCGGCTTCGGCGCCGTCGAGCAGCCCGATCCGCCGGAGCAGCGCCCGGATCGCGCTCTCGCGGATCGAACGCGCGGCACTCGAGAGGCACTTCACGAGCTCGACTTCGGCCTGCGGATCGGTCGAATGGCCGAGCAGGTCGAGCGCCGCCGGACGCAGCTGGGGATGAGCGAGCGCATCGGCGAGCGCATCGGCGCCGATGCTGACTTCGAGCCGATCGAGAGAACGCAGGGCCGAGAGGCGGACGAGCGGCACCTCCGCCGGATCGCCGCTCGTTCGGACCAGCGCACCCACCGCGACGAGCCCGCCCACGATTCCGAGCGCATCGGCCGCCGCCGCCCGCACGTTCGCATCGGCATCCGCGAGCGCGGCGACGAGCACTTCGCGCGCCGCTGGATCCCCGATCGCCGCCAGCGCATCGATCGCGAGCTTGCGGACGTCGACGTCCGGCCGGGTCGCCGCCTCGATCAACGGTGCGGTCGCGCGCGGTCCCATTGCGACGAACGCTTCGTAGCCGGCATTTCGGCGGCCGGGGTTCTCGCCGTCGGCGAGCGCCTCGGCGAGTCCGGCATGGACGAGGTCGTCGTCGCGACACGCGACGATGCGTTCGACGGCCGCCTTGCGAACCCGCCAGGCCGGATCGCCGAGCCGGATCACGAGCTGCGCGATCGCGTCCGCCGCCGGCAGCACGAACAGCTGCTCGACCGCGAGTCGACGGACCTCCTCGCTCTCGCTCGCGAGCGACGAGAGGAGCGCGTCCCGCTCGTCCGCAGGCGGTGACCCGCTCATCCCTTCGCGCCTCGCTCGCGAGCGACCCGGTGGAGTTCTTCGAGTACGAAGTCGGCCTCGGCGCGCACCTCGGGACCGATCCGCTGTCGCAGCAGCGCGCGGGCTTCCTGGATCTCGGCGTCGAGTGCACGCTCGAGCGTGCCGTCGCGACTGGCCTGCGCGAATTTCTCCGGCTGGTAGAGCAGCATCTCCGAGACCGCGATGCGCGCCAGTCGCCGCGCGCGCTCCCGCTCTTCTTCCCGAGCGGGATCTCCGGAGGCGCCGTCGCTCAAAGGCGCGGGCGCGGGGACCGGGCGGGGGACGGCGGGCGACGCGATCGACGCCGAGGGCGGCTCGCGGTGCAGCGGCGGCTT
>CAZFKD010000748.1:0-1811 GCA_964519695.1 uncultured Spirochaetaceae bacterium | reverse complement strand
TGGGCGGAAGAAGAGATCCGCTACGGCCTCGACCTCTCGAAGCCGAAGCTCATCTTCGCCGATCGCAAGCGCATGGAGCGTCTCGCGAAAGTCGAGACCGGCTGCCCTGCCCTCTGCTTCGAGGACGATTTCGAGCCGCTCCGGCTGCACGCGCCCGGCGCCGAGCTGCCCTCGCAGCCGATCGCCGAAGACGATCCCTGCCTGCTCCTGTTCACCTCCGGCACGACCGGGCGGCCCAAGGGCGCGCTCGTCAGCCACCGCACCCTCGTCGCCTTCACGACCTCGAGCTTCTACATCGCCGCGCGGCGGGCGCTCGTCGAGCCGCCGGGCGCCGTGCTCGCGCCCTTCCCGCTCTTCCATCTCTCGGGCTCGATGGGCAGCACGACGGCGAGCCTCGCCGGCGGCGCGACGACCGTCTGGCCGATGGGCCGCTTCGATCCCGCGCAGACGATCGAGCTCAGCCTGCGCGAGGGCGTCACGAGCTGGAGCGGCGCGACGACCCACATCTTCCGCCTCGTCGATCATCCCGATCTCGCGAAGCTCGACCCGGGCCGCTTCACTCAGGTCGGCATCGGCGGCTCGGCGACGACCCCCGAGCTGATCCGCACCGTCTCCGAGCGCTTCCCCCATCTCGCGCACGCGATCGGCTCGGGCTACGGCTCGAGCGAGACGGGCGGCCTCGTCTCCTACGCCCACGGCTTCATGCTGCGCGAGGCCGCGAACTGCGTCGGGCCGCCCCTGCCGACCGTCGAGATCGAGATCCGCGACGACGAAGGGCGCCGGCTCCCGGACGGCGAGAATGGCCATATCTGGGTGCGCAGCCCGATGGTGATGCTCGAGTACCTGAACAACCCGAAGGCCAACGCCGAATCCTTCAGCCCCGGTCGCTGGGTCGACACCGGCGACCTCGGTCATCTGCGCGGCGGCCGCCTCCACATCGAATCGCGCCTGCGCGACATGATCATCCGCGGCGGCGAGAACGTGTACCCCGCGGAGATCGAGAACCAGATCGAGCTGCATCCGGACGTCGCCGAGGTCGCGGTCCATGGCGTCCCGGACCGCGAGCTCGGCCAGCGCGTGAAGGCCGTCGTCGTCCCGCATGCGGGCGCCGATCCCGATCCCGAGGCGATCCGCCGCTTCGCCGCCGAGCGGCTCGCCTACTACAAGGTGCCCGAGATCGTCGAGATTCGGCGCGAGCCGCTGCCGCGCAACGCGACGGGCAAGGTCATGAAGCACGTCCTGTCCGGTGAGGGCGAGAACACCTTCGTCGAGGACTGAGTGCCGAAACGAGACGACGACCGGGACGGCGACGGGGCCAGCGATCCGCAGGACGCGATCCGGCTGCCGGGCAATCTCCCGGGCAGCGCGAGCCGTCAGGATCGTTCGCCTCGCGAGCGCGAGATCCAGCGTCTCCTGATGCTCGCCCTCCCGCATCTGCGCCGGCTCGATGCCGGTCGGCGCGAGCTCGTTCGGCGTCTTCGACGCTCGGCCCACGAGATCGAACTCTTCCATCAGGTCGACGACCCCTACAGCCAGCTCGCCCTCGAGGCGATTCCGCGCCTGGCCGAACGCTATGCGGTGCGCTTCCGGTTCCATCTCGTCTCGCCGACGGACCGGCGCAACGCGCCCGAGCCCGAGCGGCTCGCCGCCTGGGCGCGGCGGGACTGCGCCGCCGTCGCGCCGCATTACGGCCTCCCGTTCCCGCGCGACGCCCGCCCCCCCGATCCCGACGCCGTTCGCGCGACCCACCGCTTGCCCGCCGCCCGCCTCGAACGATCCGACTTCGTCGCCGACGCCATCGCCGCCGGGCG
>CAZFKD010000747.1:0-1818 GCA_964519695.1 uncultured Spirochaetaceae bacterium | reverse complement strand
ATCGCCCTCGCCGGCGCCCTCGAGCCGATCGGGCGCCTCGGCCAGAAGCCGACCCCGCCGCTCAACCTCGTCGGCGATTTCGGCGGCGGCGGCATGCTGCTCGCGTTCGGCATCGCCGCGGCGCTCGTCGAGCGCGCGAGCTCGGGCAAGGGGCAGGTCATCGACGCCGCGATGGTCGACGGCGCCTCGACGCTGATGGGCTTCTTCCATGGCATGCTCGCGATGGGCGGCTGGGGCGGCGAGCGCGGAACCAACATCCTCGATACCGGCGCCCACTACTACGACACCTACGAGACGAAGGACGGCCTCTACATCTCGCTCGGCTCGATCGAGCCCCAGTTCTATGCCGAGCTGATCGAGAAGCTCGGCCTCGATCCGAAGACGCTGCCCGGCCAGAACGACCGCTCGAAATGGCCCGAGATGAAGACGCGCTTCGAGGCCCTCTTCAAGACGAAGACCCGCGACGAATGGTGCGCCCTGATGGAGGGCAGCGACATCTGCTTCGCTCCCGTCCTCTCGATGAAGGAGGTCGCCCAGCATCCGCATATCGCCCACCGCGCGACCTACGTCGAAAAGCACGGCCTGATGCAGCCCGCGCCGTCCCCCCGCTTCAGTCGCACGCCCGCCGAGCTGGATCGCCCGCCGGCCCGCCCGGGCGAGCACACGGAGGAGGTCCTCGCCGCCTTCGGCTTCAAGGCCGACGAAATCGCAAAGCTGCGCGAAGGCAAGGCGATCTCGGGTTAGGCGCCCGCGGCCGCCACTTCCAGGCGAAGCGCCCGCGGCCATCACTTCCAGGCGAAGCGCCCGCGGCCATCACTTCCAGGCGAATAGGGGCTGCTCGTAGTGCGCGACGCGCGTCGGCCGGTCGGCGAGCACGACCTCGCGCAGCTGGTAGAGGATCGCCGCGGTGGGGCTGTGGATCAGGGTGCCGAGCATCGGGATCGAGAGGACGGGGCGGTCGCTCTCGGGGATCTGGCGCAGGACGGGGACCTCGGGCTTCAGCAGCTCGCCGAGCGGAACGAGATGGACGCGCTCGACCTCGTCGGGGTTGCCGACCGGCGTCTGGCCGGCCTCGGCCCAGGCGACGATGGGCGTCATGCAGAAGCCGGAGCGCGTCGGGAAATCGTCGAGCAGGCCGAGCACGGAGCTCGGCGAGAGGCGCAGCCCGACCTCCTCCTCGGTCTCGCGCAGGGCGGCTTCGATCGCGGTCTCGCCCGCATCGAGGCGGCCGCCGGGCAGGGCCCATTGATGGGCGTGGCGGGCGAGGCGCGGGGCACGGCGCGTGATGACGAAGCAGGCTTCGCCGTGCTCCCCCGGCGTCAGCACGAGAGTGACCGCCGCGGGGCGCAGCGAGTCGTCGCTGGACGCCTGGCGCGGAAAGCGCGCGAGGCGCTCGGCGGTCTGGGCGCGAAGGCGTTCGTCGAAGAGGGGCGTCGGCGGGGTCACGGCGGAAGCAGCATAGTCCGTTCGCGCCCCGGCTGGGCGCGCGGATTTCGAGGCGCAGGGAGATCGAGTTGACGGGCGAGCCGGCGATCGACGAGACACGCGAACGCGAGCGGATCTGGCAGGACGCTTGGAATCGAGCGCTGCCGCTGGTCGATGGCGCCGCGCGCGGGCGCCTGCCCGGGGCGTCGCCCGGAGTCGAGCTCGCCTATCTCGATTGGGGCGGTCTCGATTGGGGCGGCCTCGATCGGGGCGGGGAGGGGCCGCTCGTCGTCCTGCTGCATGCGAATGGATTCTGCGCGGCGACCTGGGCACCGATCGCCGCGGCCCTGCGCGGGCGCTTTCGCATCGTCGCGCTGGACGTGCGGGGCCACG
>CAZFKD010000746.1:0-1825 GCA_964519695.1 uncultured Spirochaetaceae bacterium | reverse complement strand
GCTGGGTCGGCTTCTGCACGATCACGAGCCAGCAGTACAGCGATTTCTGCAGCCTCGTCGGCGCGCCCGAACTCGCCGCCCCGGAGATGATGTTCGCCGAAGCGCGCATGGCCGCGCGCGACGCAATCTGGGCGAAGATCCATGCCTATACCCGGCAGAACAGCGTCACCGACGTCGTCGAACTCGCGAGCGCGATGCGGATCCCGGTGAGTCCCGTCGGCAATGGCGCGACCGTCCTCGAGGTCGATCATTTCGCCGAGCGCGGTGTCTTCGTCGACAGCCCGCATGGCTTCAAGCAGCCGCGAGTGCCGTACACGCTCTCCGAGATCCCGCCCCGGCCCTTCGAACGCGCACCGCGCCTCGACGCGCATCGCGAGGCCCTGCTCGGCGCGAAGCGGCATCCGATGCCGCGCGGCCGGCGCGACGCGCGCGCCAGGGGGGGCCGGCGCCGGCTACCGCTGGAAGGCGTGAAGGTCGCCGATTTCTCGGCCTTCTGGGCCGGGCCTGTCTCGACGAGCATGCTCGGCGCGCTCGGCGCCGACGTCGTCAAGATCGAGTCGATCCAGAGACCGGACGGCATGCGCTTCGCCGGGGGCATCCGGCGGCCGGAGGTCTGGGAGTTCTCGGCAGTCACCCATTCGGTCATCGTCGGAAAGCGCGACGTCACCCTCGACCTGACGCAGCCCGAAGGGCTCGCTCTCGCGAAGCGGCTCGTCGGCTGGGCGGATCTCGTCGTCGAGAATTTCGCGCCGCGGGTGATGGAGAATTTCGGGCTCGGCTGGCAGGAGATCCATGCGCTGAATCCCCGCGCGGTGATGTGTCGCATGCCGGCCTTCGGGTTGTCGGGCCCGTGGCGCGAGCGAACGGGCTTCGCGATGACGATCGAGCAGGCCTCCGGCATGGCCTGGATCACCGGCCACGCGAGCGATCCGCCGATGGTGCCGCGCGGCATCTGCGATCCGCTCGGCGGCATGCACGCGGCCTTCGCCATGATGCTCGCCCTCGAGCACGCGGCGCAGACGGGACGGGGGCAGCTCGTCGAGGTCCCGCTCATCGAGCCGGCGCTGAACGCGGCGGCCGAACAGGTGATCGAATGGTCGGCCCACGGCGTGCTGCTCGAGCGGCAGGGCAATCGTTCGCCCCACGGCGCGCCGCAGGGCGTCTACCGCGCGCTCGAGGACGATCAGTGGATCGCGCTCTCGATCGAAACGGACGCGCAGTGGCAGCGCCTGCGCGCGGCCCTCGGCGATCCGGAGTGGGCGCGCGAGGCGCGCTTTGCGACGGCGCCGGGTCGCCATGCCGGCCACGACGCGATCGACGCCCATCTGCGCGCGCATTTCATCGCGCAGCCCCGTGACCTCGCGGCCGAGACGCTGATCGCGGCCGGCGTCCCGGCGGCCCCCGTGCGCAACGCGGCGCTCGTTGCGCTGACCCCGCATCATCAGGTCCGCCCGTTTCATCAATGGATGCGACATCCCGTCGCCGGCTGGACGCCGTATCTCTCGTTTCCCTTCACCTGGAACGGCGATTTCCTGCGCTTCGCCCGGCCCGCGCCGACGCTGGGACAACACAACCACGAGGTCTTGTCCGGCATTCTCGGCCTCGGCGAAATCGAGATCGAACGGCTCGCCGAGAAGAAGGTCATCGGGACGCGTCCCGCCTGGCTGTGAACCCGGCCGTCGATCCGGCCGCTGATTCGGACGCTCTTTCGGACGCTCTTTCGGACGGCATGGAGTGAGTCCCGATGAAATTCTCCTTCTCCCTTCCGACGATCCGGCATCCCGAACGCCGGGATCCCTTCGAAGAGACCTATGCGCTCGCGCGG
>CAZFKD010000745.1:0-1826 GCA_964519695.1 uncultured Spirochaetaceae bacterium | reverse complement strand
GCGGGTGGACGGCGCCGCCGCCCCAGAGCGCGCGGGGCGGCGCGAGCTCGGGCCGGTCGCTCGCGGGCGGGACCCGCTGACGACGCTCGATCGCCGCCGCACCGACGAGGGCGAGCGAGATCAACCCGAACCACGCGAAGGCGAGACCGACGCCTAACATGACTGCGCCACGCGGATCACGGGCTCGTGCTCCGCCTGCGGGCGTGGAGCGTCACCAGCAGACAGGGAAGCGCGAGCGCGAGCGCGCCTTCGAGGGCGGCCATGCCCTGGTGGCGGAAGGCAGGAGCGCCGAGCAGGAGCAGGAGCGCCGGCACGCCGAGGAACGCCGCCGCGAGCAGCGTGCGGTGCATTCGCACGGGATGACGCGGCGAGCCCTGGGCCCGCGGCGAATGACCGAAGGCGATCGGCTCGACGGGGATCCGGCGCCGGTCGGCGGCGGGCAGCCCGCGACGGACGAGCGCGGCCGCGAGCGGGATCGCCGCGAGCGCGAGCCCGAGCAGCCCGAGAAAGCAGAGCCAGCCGAGCACGACCTCCATCGAGGGCGCGGGAGACGCGACCGGATTCGCCTGCGGACCCTGCATGGCGCTCCCCGTGCGTGCGAAGTGCGTTCGCTGTCGCCTCGCGCCGAGCGGGCGCCGAGCGGACGTCGATCGAGCGTCCATCGCAAGTCGACCGGACATCGAAGACATTGAACGACGACGGGGCAGGCGGCGGCGCCCACCCCAGGCGGCTCGACCGATCCCGAAGGGAAGCGCAAAACTAGCCGTGGGCCCTCGGCGGGTCAACGAAATGGGCATGTGCGACTTCTGCTCTAGAGTACGCGCGTGAGTCTCTCCACCGCCGTCATCGGCGCCGGCAGCTTCGGAACCGCGCTCGCCGTGCTCGCGTCGCGGGCCCACGACGTCCAGATCTGGTCCCGCCGTGAAGACGTGGCGGCGTCGATCCGTCGCGACCGGCGCAATCCCCGTTATCTGACCGACATCGAGCTGCCCGCCGGCATCGCCGCGACGACCGATCTGCGCGAGGCGCTCGCGGGCCGGGCGCTCGTGATCCTCGCGGTCCCGAGCCAGTCGCTGCGGAGCGTGATGAAGATCGCGGGGCCCTTCCTCGAGCCCGGCGCGATCGTCGTGTCGGCTGTGAAGGGCATCGAGTTCGAGTCCGGGCTCACGATGCACGGCGTGCTCGAGGACGTGCTCGACCCGGTCCACCACCCGCGCCTCGTCGCCCTCTCCGGTCCGTCCTTCGCCTCGGAGATCGCGCGGCGCAAACCGACGATGGTGACCCTCGCCTGCTACGAGGAGACGCATGCGAAGACGGTGCAGGCGGCGCTCTCCTGTCCCTGGTTCCGCTGTTATACCCAGCGCGACGTCATCGGCGTCGAGACGGCGGGCGCGCTCAAGAACGTCATCGCGATCGCCGTCGGCATCTCGGACGGCATGGACGGGGGCCACAACGCCCGGGCCGCCCTCATGACCCGCGGCCTGACCGAGATCACCCGCGTCGGCGTCGCCCAGGGCGCCGAGGCCGAGACCTTCCTCGGGCTGGCCGGCATCGGTGATCTCCTGTTGACTTGCACCGGCGACCTCTCGCGCAACCGCCGCATCGGCCTCGGCCTCGGGCGGGGGCGGGGGCTCGAGGAGATCGTGTCGGAGCTCGGCGAGGTCGCGGAGGGCGTGCAGACGACCCGCGCGGCGGTCCGACTCGCGGCGCGGCTCGGGGTCGAGGTGCCCATTACCAACATGGTCCGCGCGGTCATCGATGGGGAGAAGACCCCGGCTGAAGCGGGTCACGCGCTCATGACCCGGCAGCTGCGCAGCGAACGGGAC
>CAZFKD010000744.1:0-1829 GCA_964519695.1 uncultured Spirochaetaceae bacterium | reverse complement strand
GCCCGGCCAATCGCGCTCGGAGACGCCGCCGGCGAGGCCGTTATGCGTGTCGGTGCTGCCGATCAGGCCGAATTGGAAGGGGTTGGCGCCGATGCGGCGCTCCTCGGCGAGGCCCTCGGTCAGCGCATAACGGACGTAGCTGCGATGGCTGAGGCAGGAAGGCCCGAGGCGGATCCGCCAGTCGGAGAGCAGGTCGCCGCAGACGCCCGGCGGCTCCGGCGTCTTCCAGGTCGCGTCCTCGAACTTCTCGAAGCGGCAGAGCTCGTCGGCATTGCCCAGGATCCCCGGCATCTGCGCGCGGCATTCCGAATCGCCCTTGTGCTGCATGATCTCGACGACCGGCTCGATCTTCGCGCGCAGCTTCGCGCGCTCGCGCTCCGCCGCGCGCCCGTTGGTCCCGGCGTAGTCGACGGCGAACATGCGGCCGTTGCTGATGTTCGAGTTGTGCGGAATCGCGATCACGTCGCAATCGGGGTTGCCTTCGAGGCAGACCTCTTCGAGCAGGGACCAGAGCTTCCACTCCCGGTTCGCCTCGAGGTAGCTGATCGGCCGTGTCGGGACGAGGTTCGACTTGAAGATCACGTTGCGATGGAGGTTCGAGCCGAGGCGATGGTCCGAGAACTCCCAGCCGATGAAGGTCGTCCGCTCGCAGGCCGCGCTCGTATCGTTCCAGCGCTCGGCCGCCTCGATGATCTCCTGCCAGGCTTCGAGCATCGCCCGGTCGCAGCGCTTGCCGTCCTCGCCGCAGACCTCGGCCTCCCGGGACGGCCAGGGCGTCATGATCGTCAGGGCATGGGGGTTGTTCGCCGGCACGGTCGACGCGCGCAGGGCGACGCAGCTCTCGCTGTCGTAGACCGCCGATTCGGGATCGCGGCAGAGGACGAGCTCGCCGAGGAACTCGGCATGGTCGGTGACGGCGGCGAAATCGAGGGGGCGGTCGATCCGGACCTCGCGCGTCCCGCGCCCTGCCTCGTCCTTGGGCGGGAGCCGGATCGGATCGCCGAAGGCATAACCATACGAATCCGAGGGCCGGACCTCGAGATCGTAGTTCCAGGCGTCGCTCGAAAGCGTCGTGTGGACGTGGAGGTCGCCGAAGAGCGCCCGGCGAAGGGGCGTGCGATCGCTGCAGGGCTCGCGGGGCGTGGTCGTTCCCGCGCGGAAGAGGGCGTGGTCGCGCGGGTCGGGCGGCTCGTTTCCGCAGCCGCTCCAGACGAAGAGCACGGCGGCGGAAAGCGAGGCGAGAACCGACATCCGGAGCCGGCGGTTCGTCTTGGGCATCGCGGCGATTCTATCCCCCGCGCGGCGAGAGACGCTAGCCTTCGCGCCATCGCCGGAGGGAACGCTTCATGGCCTTGCCGCTCGCGGGAATCCGGGTCGTCGAGATCGCGAGCTTCGTCGCCGTGCCCGCGGCCGGCGCGCTGCTCGCGGACCTCGGGGCCGAGGTCATCAAGGTCGAGGTGCCGTGGGGCGAGATCTTCCGGCATTCGCGGCCGAAGCTGGCGGGCTTCGCCAAGGATTTTCCGGCTGGCCCGCCCTTCCAGATGGACAATCGCGGCAAGCGCTCGCTCGCGATCGATCTCGCGCTGCCGCAGGCGCGCGAGGCGCTCTCGAAGGTCATCGCCCGCGCGGACATCGGCGTGGCAATGGGCAAGGCTGGCACGGACGTGGCTCGTGAGGCATCGGAACTGGTCATTAGCGACGACAATTTCAGTTCGATCGTCGCCGGGGTGGAAGAAGGCCGAATCGCTTACGACAACATCCGCAAAGTGATCTACCTGCTGGTATCGATGGGTGCCGCCGAATTGCTGATGGTTCTGTTAGCAGTGATT
>CAZFKD010000743.1:0-1840 GCA_964519695.1 uncultured Spirochaetaceae bacterium | reverse complement strand
CTTCGGCGTGCTTTTCCGGGATGCCGCGGCGATCGAGCAGCTGCGCGACGTCGACACGCTCGTGGTCGACAAGACCGGCACGCTCACCGAGGGTCGACCGCGCCTCGTGAGTGTCGTGCCTGCAGCGGGCTTCGAAGAGGCGGAGGTATTGCGCACGGCCGCCGCCCTCGAGCGCGCGAGCGAACATCCGCTGGCGGAGGCGATCGTCGCGGGCGCAGCAGAGCGGGGGATCGAGTCGGCCCCGGCCAGCGGCTTCGAATCCCACACGGGCCGGGGGGTCGTCGGCGAGATCGACGGCACGCAGGTGGGGATCGGGAACGACAAGCTGATGGAGGCCCTCGGCATCGCGATCGCGCCGCTCGAGGAGCGCGCCGAAGCGCTCCGGTCCGAGGCCCAGACGGTGATGTTCGTCGCTTCGGGGGGGCGGCTCGCCGGGATCGTCGGCGTCGCCGATCCGATCAAGGCCTCGACGCAGGCGGCGATCCGGGGCCTGCGCGCGGAGGGGCTCCGCATCGTCGTCCTCACGGGCGACGAGGCGACGACGGCCGAAGCGGTCGCGCGGCAGCTCGGCCTCGCCGAGGTGATCGCCGGCGTTTTGCCGGAGCAGAAGGCCGACGTGGTGCGGCGACTGCAGGGCGAGGGGCGGATCGTGGCGATGGCGGGCGATGGGGTCAACGACGCGCCGGCGCTCGCTCTCGCGCAGGTCGGGATCGCCATGGGCACCGGGACCGACGTCGCGATCCAGAGCGCGGGGGTCACGCTCGTGAAGGGCGATCTGCGCGGCATCCTGCGCGCCCGCCATGTCAGTCGCAGCGCGATGCGGAACATCCGCGAGAACCTCGTCTTCGCGTTCGCGTACAACGCGCTCGGGATTCCCATCGCGGCCGGGCTGCTCTATCCGGTCTTCGGACTGCTGCTGAGCCCGATGATCGCGGCTGCGGCCATGAGTCTTTCGTCGGCGTCGGTGATCGGGAATGCCCTCCGTCTGCGCCGGCTCGCGGATCCGATCCCGGTCCCGGTCGGATGACGATCGGGCGTTACGTCGTCTATGGGGCCGGAGGCATCGGCGCGAGCCTCGCTGCGCAGCTCCATCTCGCCGGCAGCGAAGTCGTCTTGATCGCCCGCGGCGCGCACGGCGCCGCGCTCGCAGAGAAGGGGCTCGAGTACGTCACGCCGGAGAGGCGGACGCGTCTTCGCCTGCCCGTCGTCGGCCATCCCGATGCGATCGGATTCCGGCCGGACGACGCCGTGATCCTCGCGATGAAGACCCAGGATTCGCTGCCTGCGATCGAGGCGCTCGTGGCGACGGCGGGCACGGACATCCCGGTCCTGTGTGCGCAGAACGGGGTCGAGAACGAGCGTCTCGCGCTGCGCCGGTTCCACCGGGTGATCGGACTCGCCGTCTGGATCCCCGCGAGCTTCGCGGAGCCGGGGATCGTGCTGAACTACGCCCCGCATGCACCGATCGAGCTCGGCGGCGTGCCGAACGGGATCGATCCGATCGCGCGCGCGACGGCCCGCGATCTTTGCGCCGCCGGCTTCGCCGCGGAGGCGCGCGAGGACGTGCTCGCCTGGAAGCACGCGAAGCTCCTTACCAACGCGGTCTCGACCCTCGACGCCGTCTGCGGCGGGCGCGCGGGGCTGGACGACGTCGTGCTGCGCATCAAGGACGAGGGTATGGCCTGCTACCGGGCCGCCGGGCTTCGCGTCGTCGCGCCGGCCGAGTACGAGGCGCGCGTCGCCTTCGCGGTCGCGGCGATGGGCGAGATCGACGGCGCCCCGCGCAGCGGCGGCTCGGGCGTCCAGAGCCTCGCCCGCGGCCAGGGTTCGATCGAGACCG
>CAZFKD010000742.1:0-1846 GCA_964519695.1 uncultured Spirochaetaceae bacterium | reverse complement strand
CTGGTGGACCGCATAATACTGGGCCGCGAAACGCGTGTACGGGATGCCGGACTCGGCGGCGTAGAGATCGAACAGGCCCGTCAGGCCGCCCGACGGATTCCAGAACTCGCGCACGACGATGTTGCCGAGATCCTCCATCGGATCGCCCCAATGGCCGAGCTCCCAGTCGATGACCGACGAGACGCGATCGCCCTGGAACATGAAGTTGACGGGGCCGGTATCGCCCTGGACGAGCGAGACGCGCGCGACCTTCTCGGGGGCGAAGCGGCGGAGCCAGTCGAGACCGTAGGTCGTCAGCGGATCGACGTAGCCGGCGAGAAATTTCTGCCACTGCGAGACGATGAAGTCGACCTCGTTCAGCGCCGTCTCGCGCGCGTTCTTCGGCCGCGGCGTCATGACGTCGTCGATGCCGAGCGCGTCGAGGTCGAGGCGATGCATGCGCGCGACGACGCGCATGAAGTCCTCCATGATCGCGCGCTGCTGGCGCGCGTCCGTCAGCTTGTCGACGTCGGAGCGGCCCGGGTCCCGGGCGAAGAGCGTCGCGCGCAGCTCGGGGCTCCAGCCATGGACGGCGGGCACCGGCACGTCGGTCCGCCCCAGGGCCTCGATGATCCGCGTCTCGCGCTCGAGCCGGCGCGGATCGACGCCGCCGTCCTCGCGCTGCAGGCGCAGGAAGCCTTCGAGCTGCGTGCCGTCCGCACGCGCGACGTCGACGATCCAGGCCTCGCGGCGGGCGACGTGGCGGACCAGCCGCGAGATCGTGCCCCCGCCGATCTGCTCGATCCATTCGTAGACGCCGGGCGGCAGGTCGTGGGCGAACGCGCTCATCGGGGGATCCTCCTGGACCTCCAACACTACCTGCTTCGGGATGCACGGCTATGTTCCGGTCGGTCCGGCGGAGCGCAGCGCGAGCGACCGGCCCGACCTCGAAGAGAAACCCGCCCGCCGGGCCGGATGGAGTCGAAACATGGATTTCCAGATCGCCGAGTCGATGTGCGACGTCGACCACTACCTCCCCCTCGCGAAGGCCGCCGACGAGGCCGGCTTCGCCTATTTCGGGCTGGGCGACAGCATTCTCTATCCCGAGCGCGCCGTCGGCAGCTATCCCTACAACGCGGACGGGTCGCGCGAGTTCCTCGAAGGCGCTCCCTTCATCGACCCCTTCCAGCTCTTCGCGGCGATGTCGGCCGTGACCGAGAAGATCAAGTTCGCCATCGGCGTCCTGAAGCTCCCGATCCGCAATCCCGTGCTGGTCGCCAAGCAGGTCTCCTCGCTCCAGGTCTTCACGAACGAGCGCTTCGTGCTCGGCGTCGGTCTCTCGCCCTGGGTCGAGGATTTCCAGGCCTGCGGCGAGGACTGGGAGTCGCGCGGTCCGCGCATGGACGAGCAGATCCAGATCATCCGCGGCCTGATGAGCGGCGAATACTTCTCGTGGAAGAGCGACTACTACGACATCCCGCGCATCAAGCTCTGCCCGGTCCCGAAGCAGTGTCCCCCGATCATCATCGGCGGCCATTCGATGCCAGCCTATCGCCGCGCCGCGCGTTACGCCGACGGCGTCAACTTCGTGAGCCTCTCGGAGCAGGAGCTCGTCGATCGCCTCGCGACGATCGCGAAGCTGCGCAAGGAATACGGCCGCGAGAACGAGCCCTTCCAGGTCTTCGCGGGCATGGCGGCCTTCGGGATCGACGACATGCGCCGCCTCGAGGACAAGGGCGTCACGACACTCGGCGTCGGCTACCGCAATCCCTACGAGCCCGATCGCATGACGCTGCAGCAGAAGATCGACTGGGTCCGCCGCTTCGGCGACACGGTGATCGCGAAGTATTAGAGCCCATCCCAATAC